>CAIRTF010000024.1 GCA_903881425.1 uncultured Chitinophagaceae bacterium
CTGGCAGCAAAAGCAAAAACAGGAATGCTTTGTTTTGATTATACTTTAAAAAAGAAAACAATTTTACCGGAAGAAGTTATTGCAAAATTAAACACCTAACTATTCCATATTTTCCAATTCTCCTCTGCTTGCAATACCAACATTTCATAACCATTTTTTATGACAGCCCCTTTCAACTTTCCTTCTTGCAAGAATTTTGTTTCTGCCGGATTATAGATCAGATCAAATAAATAATGTTGCGGTGTAATGAACTGATAAGGAATGGCAGGCGATTCATCAACATTCGGATATGTTCCAACAGGAGAAGTATTAATAATGATTTGATTTTCATTCATCATTTCTTCATTCAAATCACTATACATTAAAGCATTGCTTATTGTATTTCTTGAAACAAACTGATACTTGATATTTAATTTTTTCAAAACAAATTCAACAGCAGCAGCTGCACCGCCTGTTCCCAAAATCAAAGCCTGCTTGTGTTGAGGTAAAAGATTTCGTACAAATGATTCTTCAAAACCAATGATATCAGTATTAAAGCCAAACAATTTTCCATCATATATTTTTATGCAGTTGCAAGCTTCAATTTCTCTTACCAATGCATCTACTCCATTTAAAAGAGGAATCACTGATTTTTTATACGGTATGGTAACAGCCAATCCTAGTAAATTTTTATTTTGTAAAACTTCATGTAACAAATCAATATGCTCGATAGAATAATTATTGAACACAATATCATGCCATCCTTCTTTCGCAAACTTTTCATCAAAATATTTTTTAGAAAAAGAATGTGATAAAGGATAACCGATAAGTCCGAATGATTGCATGAAAGATTATTTATTTAAATAGAGATCAAAAGTATCTCCGCGTAAGCCGATACGCATCGCTTCCAAGGGAATCACTTCATTGGGTGCGATATTACCCAAGTTAACATTGCATCCAATCAATTCAAGAAAATACAATTGCTGTGCTTTTTGAGGTGCTTCCCATAAAATTTTTTCTTGCGGTATCTGTGTTAAAATTTCATTTACCAAACCTTCACGCACTTCACCTGAACCGCGATAGATACCCACATTACCCGCTTCACGAGCTTCTGCTATCACGTAACTTGCGCCGGCTTCCAACTCTGCTTTCATTAATTCTATCCATTTATAAGGCGCCATAATATGTGCTGCATCTTTACTGCCCACTTCACTCAACACTTTTGCATGCTTGGTCAGTTTCTCAATATAACCACATTTCTCTGCATGAGGAATTGTGATAGAACCATCACTTACTTCAATATAATCGATGCCATAGTCTTTACATACTGCGATATAATCTTCAAACTGATTGCGAATTAAAAAAGCTTCAAATAAAGTGCCGCCAAAATAAATAGGCATGCCATATTCTTTATACACTTCAATCTTCTGACGAAGATTAGGCGTAACGAAAGATGTTCCAAAACCTAATTTCACCACATCTACATGCACACCCGCTATCTCTAAAAAATTATGTACTTCATTTATACTAAGTCCTTTATCCATTACCATGGTAATACCATTGGTACGTGGCTTCTGTGTACGATCAGGAATTTGTGTCAGATTAAAATTCATTATCAAAGTTTTAAACAGCGCAAAAATAAAGGAAACAGCTCAACGAATACTCTATTAAAAAGATATATTATTATTTCAACAAGATAAAAGATGAAAGTACATTATATTTTTTTTCCTTTTTTATAACGAGCAACAATATCAACTACCTGATTATTTTGAAGGATGCCCGGATTTAATTCAATGAATTTTTTTAATAGCTTAGGTGCTTTACTCATGGCATCTTCTAAATGCAATAATCCTTCCTTGGTTTTACCGGATAAAAATAAAACTGCACTGTAATAATAAATGAATATGGGTTTACCATCGGTGGCTTTCATAGCTGCCGAACATTGATCAACAGCTTCTGTATAATATTCGGCTTTCAACAAACAATGTATCAAAGATTCCCAACCAATAATTTTCTTTGGCTTAGCGGCAACCACCTGTCCAAAATAAATGATGGCTTCTTTAAAATCTCCGAGATGCATTTTACATTGGCCCATCGCTAAATTATATTCCAACACTCCCCGATTGATGCGCATGGCATTTTCTAAATTCTTGATGGCACTTTGATATTGTTCTTCCAACATATAAGTAACAGCGATCTTGTAATGCAGTTTACTATCATCCGTATTTAAGTGCACCGCTTTTTTATAATGAAATCTTGCTTGTGCATAATTTCCCAATCGATGATAACAATGACCAATGGCTTCATAAATAACATCTTCCGGTCTTGTTAATTCCAACACTTTTTCCAAAACCTCAATCGCATCTTTGTATTTACGCAAACGCAAATAAGCATCACCCATATTACGATAGGCATAATCGAATTTCTCATCAATGGCAACTGCATATTGATAGGCATCAATCGCTTTTTCATACAATTTCAATCCTTGATAAGCGGCTGCTAAATTGAACCATGCAATTTCATTGTAAGGATATTCATCAATAATATTTTGATGCAGACGAATACTTTCTTCATTACGCCCGGTAAAATCTGTCCAGAAACAAATCTTGTATAATGCTTCTTCATTGTTTGGTTCTTCTTCTAAAATCAATTTCAAGCAATCAAATACTTTATCAAATTCTTCATAATCATCATACACATCTGCCAACTCAAATAATAATTCCAATCTTTCTTCGCCTTCAAATAATTGTAAAGCAGCTTGTAATAATTCTACTGCAGTTTGTTGTTGATCCAATGCTAAATAAGCATCTGTTTTTAAAATGTATAAATTGATATCGTTACTATCGAACAGCTCTGCTGTTTCTAATATTTCCAAAGCTTGATGATACTTTCGGGATGCCAGTAACAGATCGGCTTTTTTGATCATCAATTGAGAAGAATAGGGAAACTGTTCTAATCCCGTTTCAACTGCATTCAATGCTTCCGGGAGATCATCTTTCTCATCATAATAATCGATGATGCGTTCAAAAGCTTCTTCTTCTAAAAAAGAGTGACTACGACCTTGTTTAAGGTTTTGATATTGCCTGAGCAATTCTTTCAATTCCTCTCTGTCTTCGCGGTATGGATTCTCTTTCATTATAGGATTAGTTTATCTAAAATAAGCGGAAAATCAGATAAATCCAATTTTCTGGCAACATTTTTGAGTTATTAACCTTGGTTAGTAAAAGGAAAATTGGCTAATATTTAAGAAAATCTTACTTTTGTTCAAATGCTTACGCTAAAACATATCAAAAAAATTGCAATTGTTACACTTAGTGTAATGATGGCGCAATTGGCATTCGCATCCTTTTCTTTTAACACTATCAGTGATGAAAGAAATAAAAGCGGTAAATATTCTTTGAAGACTTTGAATAATTTGTCGCACAAATCTTTATCACTTTCTATGATCAATTCTTACAGATTATTGAAAGGCAATCAAATGATCAATCAGAAAGTTTCTCCTAACGGACTTGAAATAAACTCCATGTTGCAATACGATAACGGAAGCAGCACATTTGTTTATCCTTACAAATTCAAGGTGAAGATACCTAAGGATAAAATCAGAATTCCTTTAAAATAAATTCTAGTTTAATAATCGGTAACCGCTTGCGGGCATATCAAATTTTGATACAGGCACCGGACTTATTACATCAATTTTTGTAGCAGTATAATGAAGTTTTTTTCCGTTAGACTCTATTGCTTCGTATTCCAAAACAAAACCCGGCACATCTTTAAATTCATATTCAAATTCTTTTACAGAAGGAATAATATTGCGGGCATAATACACCACAAATGAATTACCATTCTTTAATTGCAATAACATTTTCTTGCACTCATAACCCAAAATAGTTTTTGTTTCTTTAGTTGGTGTTGCAACCATTCCTTCGTATTGAATATGTTGTTTCTCCCAAGCAGCCTTATCTAATTTTGTCATGAATTTATTATTACCAAATTCTCTCAATACAATTGCCGTAGTTGTTGATTTATCATAAAAAACAGATTGCTTGAAAGCAGTACTGATCAAATCAACTCTTGTATTATTACTTTTAATATATACGGTTTTAAAACTTGATTTCAATGATTCATTCAAATCTTTATCAGCAGTACTGTCAGCAGTAATCGAATAAGTGACAGTACATTCAGCCACTACTCTCTGCTGTGCGTGAATATTCAAACACAATACAACATATCCAATAAAAAATAAAAAACGCTTCATCATACAATCTTCAATACAATTTCATGCCAATGTTAATGAAAAAGCCCCGCATCTGTTGCAGGGCTTTATAAATAATGCGACTAAAATTATTTTTTGTTGGTTTTATCTTTCATATCCTGAATTTTCTTTTGGCTCTCCAACATCTGATCATAACGTTGCTGCCACTTGCTTTTTACTTTAGGCTTGGTACGAGCTTCCTGCATCTTTGCCAATATTTTATCATGATCGATAATATAACGTTGAATCACAAATTGCAATATCAATGTCAATGTATTCGACACCGTATAATACCAGGTTAAGGCGGCAGGTAAGCGATTAAAGAAGAATAACATCATCACCGGAAAAATATACGGCATGTATTTCATTGCCGGATTATCCTGTGTGGGTGTCATCTGCATGTTATAAATAGAAATTAAAAAACTTGCTGCCACAGCAGTCAATGAAAATAGGCTGATATGATCTCCAAATCCAAACGGAATAGAAAATGGCAAATGATAAATAGAATCGAATTGCGATAGATCATGTGCCCATAAAAATGCCTTACCTCTTAATTCAATATTAGAGTTAAAAAAACTATACAGCGAAACGAATATCGGAATTTGCACCAAGGCCGGAATACAACCCCCAAGCGGATTTACACCCACTTCTCTAAACAGTTTCATTTGCTCCATCGCATATCCTTGCTGATCTGTTCCAAACTTTTTCTTTAATGCATCTAACTCTGGTCTTAATGCTTTCATCTTTGCACCGCTAACATAACTGCCATAAGTTAACGGAGCAGTAATTAAACGAATGAAGATGGTGAGTAACATAATTACCCAACCGAAATTGGAAATAAAACTTGCAAAGAAATCGAACACAGGCATGATCACAAACTTATTGATCGGACGAATGAAGGAATACATATCTCTTCCCAAATTCACGATATAATCCATTTCAGGTGCCGCCTTTTTAAGAATATGATATTCATTCGGACCATAATACAATTGCAACGGAATATTTACCGAAGCACTGCTTTGTACTTTCATTTGCAAAGCTGCATCTGCACTGCCTAACACATTACTTGAATCTACACTTCTTGCCCAGTTAACAATACCATTATCGAAGCTTGATCTCTTATTGATCAATGCTACATTGAAAAACTGACGAGACATAGCCAACCATTGCACCGGCTTCTCAAATTTTCTCTGATTTTTTACAGAGATATAATCGAAGCTGTTTCCTTCCGAAAAACAAATATTGCTTTGCAATCTTTCATATTGTGATGAACGTTCAATTTGTTTTAACTGACTTCTCCATTCAACATTCAATACAGCACCGCTTAATAATTTATCGGCACCATTCATATTAATATTCCAATCAATCAAATATTCATTTGGCTTAATGATATATTCATGTTCAATGGTTTCACCCGTTGCATCTTTCAAAGAAAATTTAATAGTTTGACTACCATCACTGCTCTTTACAATATCAGATGCAATAAAAAATAATTCATTGGATGATGTTGCATTATTTGCTGCGGTGTTCACCATATAAGCCAATGTATCATTACCCAGTTCAACTGATTTACCATCAGAATCTTTATATCTCTTTAGCTCCACAAATTTTACTCTGCCGCCTTTGTTGGTGAAAGTCACTTTCATTACTTCGTTCTCAACAGAAACAATTTGCTCTGTTCCTATGGCAGCTGTTTGAAAATTTCCGGCTGCAGATATTTTACTAATAGAATCTCTGCGCAAAGAATCTATACGTGCAGCAACAGGATCAGTTGGTTTTACTTTCAATGCATTCAATGCTGCAATAGAGTCATTCTTGTGTTTCTGTTCCGCTAAATAGGCTTCATTCGATTTGTTGCTGTACCAGAAAAAAGCAAAAAACAACAATGCCAACAACACAAACCCGATAACGGTATTCTTATCCAAATTCATAGCTCAAAATTATTGAGGGGCAAAGGTAGGGAACGGCAACTGATTGTACATTAAGATTTCTGCAAGATGTGAAGATGGTTGTAAAAAAGGCTGAGCGGCAGTATTTGTAAGGGTTTTAATTGTTTCTTTACACTGTTTCTCACTTCAACTATTTCCACTTCAGCCAAATTTTACATTTAAAAAAAATGCTATGACTGAAAGTACACAGATGCTTTCTCAAAGAGAAAGCTATGCACCTACCCGATGGGAAAAATTTGTATGGTGGCTCGCAACTGTTGAAAAAGAATTGATCAAAGATTGTGTGATTGACCGAAACCGATATGCCATTGTTGGCATGAGTGTGTTAAGCACCTGGTTGTTTGCAACATTGGCATGGACATATTTTTTCAGCACCACCGTATCAAATATGTATGCAAGCATTGCTTTAGGAATTTTTATGGGATTGATAATTTTAAGTATTGACAGAATGCTCATTAAAGGAATTAATTCCATCAATAAAAACAAAATCACAGCATTGGCTTTTCGTTTTATGTTAGCGATTACCATTGGATTTTTTATGGCACAACCTGCATTGTTGTATTTGTTTGACAAAGAAGTACACCTGCAAATTTCATTAGACAATGAACAAAGAAAAAAAGATAAGCTTACTCAACAGGAAGCTGCTGTCGCATCAGTGAAGAATGATTTATTAAGTAAAAGGAATTTTTTACAGCATCAATCAGATGCTTTGTATAAAGAAGTGGCTACTGCCAGAAATAATTTTATTACAGAAACAGATGGAACAGGTGGCAGTAAAAAAATTGGTTTGAAAGATATTGCACAAGCCAAACAAAATGAATACGAAAAATTAGATGCAGCTTACAATCGTTTGCAACAAACAAATGCACCGCAGATAAAAACAATCGATAGTTCATTAAATATAATGGAGAATAACATTCAACAAGAGCAACAACAATTTAATTTATTATTGAATGATGGATTCTTATCCAGAATTGAAGCATTAAGTAATTTAATAGAAACCAATGCTGCCATGCGTTTCCGCTATTATTTATTGGTGGCATTATTGATGTTGATTGAATTGATGCCTGTGATCGCTAAAATATTATTACCCAACGGTTCTTACGAAGAAAAAGTAAAACTGCGTGATGCCATGGAAAAAGAACTCATTCAACAAAACATGCAACAGGAACAACAATTAAAAGAATTGTACAACCAATTGGCATTTGAACAAGACAGTTCTTTCATTAAAAATTTTATGAAAAATACTTCTGAAGAGCGAAAAGAAAAATTAAAAACCAATATCACTGAATGGAAAGATAATACCACCAAAAGTTTTGATAGTTTTTGGAATGAAACAAAAAAGGAAATGTTGAGTAAGCAGGAACAATAGAAATAAGCCACACTTTTAAAGTGTGGCTTATTTCTGTATAGCAAAAACTATAAATAAAGAAAAATATTAAATGTTTCGTCTTATCAAAATAAGATCCTATCTCCCACCCGGCGGACAATACTGTTTTAAATAATTCGTGTATAAAGTTGATAAATGCATAAATGTTCCTTCACCTTCAGAAATACTATGTGTTCTGTTGGGATAACTCATCAACTGAAATTGTTTATTGTATTTCACTAATTGATTGATCAACATTTCAGCATTGGCATAATGTACATTGTCATCACCTGTTCCGTGTATGTATAACAAATGTCCCTTTAAATTTTTCGCATAAGTAATGGGTGAACCATTTACAAAGTCTTGTTTATTTTCTTGCGGCAAGCCCATATATCTTTCCTGATAAATATTATCGTACGTTAATTGATTACCCACTGCTGCCACTGCAATACCTGTTTTATAAATATCCGGATATTGAAACATTAAATTTAAAGTTGCAGAACCACCGCCACTCCACCCCCACACTGCAATACGTGAAGTATCTACATAATTCCATTTTAAAATTTCTTTTGCTGCCAATGCCTGATCTTTAATATTGATCAATCCAATTTGTCTATACACACATTTGCGCCATTCTCTTCCTTTAGGTACAGGTGTGCCTCTGTTATCAATAGAAATATAGATGTAGCCATCATTGGCCATATTGCCTTGATATAAAAAATTCTCTGCTACACCATATTCATCTTTTACATTTTGTCCCCAAGGTTCTGTGTATACATAAAATACCACAGGATACTTTTTCGTAGCATCAAAATTATCAGGCTTCACCATCCATGCATCCATTTCAACACCTTCTTCTGTTTTAACCGTAAAGAATTTTACTTTAGATTTTGTTGAATCTGCTTGTTGAATGGCATTGTACACTTTATGTCCGTCAATGGCATCATGCTTGGGCAATGCAACCCACTCAGCCGTATTCGGTGTATAATAATTAGAGAAAACATGATGCGCAAATTTTCCGGTTGGAGAAACCGCATATTCATGTGTTCCGTTCTGATTCAATGGTGATAAGCGTTCTGCGGCTCCGCTGCCATCTAATTTTGTTCTGTATAAATATTTTTGTGTAGCATTGGTTGGAGACGCATCAAAATAAACATAACCGCTGTTCTCATCAATCGCAGCAATGCTCATGATATCATAATTGCCTTTGGTAATAAGTGTTTCATTTTTACCATCTCTTCCAATTCTGTATAAATGTCTCCAACCATCTTTTTCGCTTGCCCATAAAAATTCTTTACCGCTATTCAACCATTGCCATCCGCCATAAGAATATTCCTGATCCCATAAAGGCAAAATATCTATCCATGCTTTATCTTCTTCGTGATAAATTGTTTTTGATGTACCTGCATTTACATCACACAACATAATATCGCTGATATTTTGTTTTCTGTTTAAATGTTGAATGATGAGTTCTTTATTATTATCAGCCCATTCCATTCTGGGAACATAAGATTGCAAAACAGAATCTGTTGGAATTTTCATCCATTTTGTTTTAGCAGTAGCAACATCCACTACTCCAATTTTAAAAGGAGATGGTGCTTCACCTGCAACAGGATATTCCACCGGAATTACTTTCGGATAAATAGAATCTGTTGTATTCAACATCGAATAATCTTTTGTATTCTTTGCATCAATTTGCCAGTAAGCAATACTTTTTCCATCGGGGCTCCATCTAAAACCATCTCTGCAAAAAAATTCTTCTTCATACACCCAATCAAATGTGCCATTGATTAATTTTCTGGTGCCGTTTGTGGTAAGTGCAGTGATTTTTGATGAAATTAAATCTTCCACATAAATATTATATTGAGATACATATGCGACTTTATTGGCATCGGGCGAAAACTTCGCAAACATTAATGATGACGCAGGTTTGCCGTTACCGAGCTTTTGTAATTTCTTATCTGCAATATTCAACACCCAATAATCTCCCTTGGTATCATAACGCCAAACTTTTTTGCTGTTATTGTAAATCAATATTTTTTTTCCATCAGCAGAAAAGAAAAAATTGCGAATACTAATTGGTTTCGTTTCTCCACTTGGAGTAAGCATTTCTTTAGAAACTACTACTGATTTATTTAAAGAGGGAAGATCAACTCTTACAATCTCTCCATTGGTTTGTTGATAATAACCTGTGCCGTCTTTGGTCCATTTATAGCCATGCGGTGGTTGTGCAATAGAAGCAAAATGAAAGAATAAAACAGCAAGAATAAATAAAGTAATACGCAATGATTTCATACAAAATAATTTTGTACGATGAAAGTAATTAAACTTTCTATATCAATTCTTCTTTTGCCTGAGTAATTAAACTGTTTCTTTTTTTAATAAAGAAGCGATCAACTGACCTTTTGTTTCATTATACTTTTTTGCAGCAGCAATAAAGCTTACAAATAAAGGTGCGGGATGTTCTACAGAACTTTTCAATTCAGGATGATATTGCACCCCGATAAAAAAAGGATGATTCGGTAACTCAACAATTTCTACCAATCCTGTTTCATTATTTTTCCCGCTGGCTACCATTCCGTTTGATTCGAATTGTTCGAGATAGGCATTATTAAATTCGTAACGATGACGATGACGTTCAGTGATATGTAATTCACCATAAATTTTATGCGCCAATGTATCTTTTTTTATTTCACATCCATAAGAACCCAAGCGCATGGTACCACCCATCATGGTAATTTTTTTCTGTTCTTCCATCATATTAATCACCGGATCAGGTGTATTTGCATCCATTTCTGTTGAGTGTGCATGAGGGTGTCCTAAAATATTTCTGGCAAACTCAATTACTGCCATTTGCATCCCCAAGCAAATACCAAAGAACGGCAAACCCTGTTCACGTGCATATTGTACAGCAATGATCTTTCCTTCAATACCTCTGTGTCCGAAACCCGGTGCTACTAATAACCCATCCAATCCTTCTAATTTTTCAGCAACATTTTCTTTTGTAATGAATTCGCTATGCACATTGACTACTTGTACTTTTACTTCATTCATTGCACCGGCATGAATAAAACTTTCTAAGATGGATTTATATGCATCTTGTAATTCAATATACTTACCAATTAATCCAACGGTCACTTTACTTTTCGGATATTTTAACTTATCTAAATAGGCTTTCCATTTGTCTAATTCCGGTTCTTTAAATTCTGTAATGTTTAATTTTTTCATACAGATCAGATCCAATTTTTCACGCAACATCAACAAAGGCACTTCATAAATAGTTGATGCATCCATTGCTTCAATCACCGCATCTTGTTTTACATTGCAGAATAAAGCAATCTTTCTTTTAATATCATTATTCAAAGGTTCTTCTGTTCTGCAAACAATCACATCCGGATGTACGCCCGTTTCACTCAACATTTTAACACTGTGCTGCGTTGGTTTTGTTTTTAATTCTTTCGCAGCACGCAAATAAGGAATCAAGGTTAAATGAACTACCGCCACATCTTCATCAGGTAATTCCCATTGCAACTGACGAACTGCTTCAATAAAAGGTAAACTTTCAATATCACCCACTGTTCCGCCAATTTCAGTAATCACAATATCATATTTACCTTCTTTACCCAATAATTGCATTCTTCTTTTGATCTCATCAGTAATATGCGGAACAACCTGCACTGTTTTTCCCAAAAAATCTCCGGCTCTTTCCTTATTAATAACGGTTTGATAAATTCTTCCCGTAGTTACATTATTGGCTTGTGTAGTATGAATGCTTAAAAATCTTTCATAATGACCCAGATCCAAATCTGTTTCTGCACCATCTTCTGTTACATAACATTCGCCATGTTCGTAAGGATTTAATGTACCCGGATCGACATTAATGTATGGATCAAATTTTTGAATGGTTACGGTAAAACCCCTTGCCTGCAAGAGCTTCGCCAAACTTGCTGCAATAATTCCTTTTCCCAAACTACTTGTTACACCACCGGTAACAAAAATATATTTAGCCATAAACGATTTGTTTATTGGTTAATGAATGAAATAATTTACTTAGTCCTAAACTTTATTACTCTTAAACTTATGTTGCGTCGCACATTTCATTGATAGAACTTTAATCAACCATAAATTATGTGCTTTGCAAAAGACCTGAAAGAGGAAAGGATACAAATATCTCTCGGAGGTCATACAAAACTAAAATAAAAAAGCCGTTCATAAAAAAATAAAGATGCTATTCTAACCTTAAAAAGATTGTTTTGTTAACTTGAGGTGTACATCTTCATCATCAAAATTCGTTTTATGAAAAAATTGTTGCTATTATCCACTGTTGCATTTGCAACAGCCGCTTTGTTAAGCTATACGTTTAAAAAGCCCCAACCTAAAATTATGTCGGAAGCATGCGTCATCAGTTGCTTCAACGCAGAAACAAGAGAAATGATACAATTGGATGCAGCCCAACCCGGCTTTGCATCCTGGCATCCCAATCCAAAAAAAATTAATTTGATCGATCCATTGGGCAGTACCATCAAATACAAAGCAGCAGATGGTTCTGATGCACAAGGTTATTTTATCAAAGCTAAAAAGAAGACTAATAAATGGTTGTTTGTGATTCAGGAATGGTGGGGACTTAATGATAATATCAAAAATGAAGCTGACAATTTTTACAAAGAATTAGGCGATGTGAATGTCATTGCTTTGGATATGTACGATGGTAAAGTAGCTACCACACAGGATAGTGCCATGGTATATATGCGCAATGCGACTGCAACAAGATTAGAAAATATTGTGAAGGGTGCTATTGCTTATGCAGGTGCCGATGCTAAAATTTATACAGTAGGCTGGTGTTTTGGCGGAGGCTGGAGTTTACAAGCTACTATTTTAGCAGGCAAACAAGCTGCCGGTTGTGTGATGTATTATGGCAGACCGGAAAATAATTTGGAAAGATTAAAAACTATTAATTGTGATGTGATTGGTTTCTTTGGAAATAAAGATCAAGGTATTGGACCAGCTGTTGTTACCACTTTTGAAGAAAACATGAAATCGGTTGGCAAAAATATTAGTGTCAACAGATATGAGGCAGGACATGGTTTCGCTAATCCATCCAATCCTAGTTACAATAAAGAAGCTACTGAAGATGCGCATTCTAAAACCATTGCATTTTTGAAAGCACACTAAACTTCTTTGAATAAGATTTAAAGTCGTTCATACTCATGCAATAGCCATCAAAATTTTGATGGCTATTGCATTTTAAGAGCAAATTATTATTATTTGACTTTTAGGATTACAGCCTGATATGGCTCTAATGAAATAGAACCTGAAACAGCGATTGTTTGATAATTATTTAGTAAAGGTGTTGCATCAACAGTTAATCCGGAAGGCAATGACCAATCTACTTTCTCTTTACTAAAATTTAAAATCACTATTATTTTTTCTGCGCCCTCACCTCTTGTATAAGCATACACTTTCGGATTCTCTTTATCCAGTAATTCATATTTACCATATACCAATACTTTATTATTCTTTCTTAACTGAACAATTTTTCTAAAATAATTCAAGCAAGAATTGATATCCCCTTCTTCTGCACCCACATTAATCTTTTTATAATTCAGATTAACCTTAATCCAGGGTGTTCCGGTTGTAAAACCCGCATTGGGCGTGGCATCCCATTGAAATGGTGTTCTGCCATTATCTCTTGCACCAATTTTTTGTGCTTCTAAAAATTCTTTCAAATCACCACCTTTCGATTGAATCTGTTTATACATATTGATAGATTCAA
This sequence comes from uncultured Chitinophagaceae bacterium, assembly GCA_903881425.1. GTDB lineage: Bacteria > Bacteroidota > Bacteroidia > Chitinophagales > Chitinophagaceae > CAILAF01. The sequence continues at coordinate 13,323 of CAIRTF010000024.1, forward strand.
TGTCTTTGTAATCATCAATCTTATCAAACTTAATATTGCTCATACCCAATTCATCGCCAAAATAATAGTAAGGTGTTGCACGCATTGTCATTAAAAAAGTAGTTAATAATTTAGAAGAGGCTTCTCTAAATTCAGGCGCATCATTTCCCCAACGTGATAACATTCTTGGCTGATCGTGATTGCCTAAATAAATAGTGCCCCAACCTTTCTCTGCAAACACACTATCCCATTTGCTGTAAATTTTTTTAAACTCTACCAAGCTATATCCTTTAGGGTCCATCTGTTTGAACTTACCCGGTAAATACCCCAAGCTCACGCCTTCAAAATGATAGAGCATATTTAATTCTTTTCTATCCTCATCTACAAAATGATGCGCTGTAGATGCAGTAACACCGGCACCTTCAGCAACACTCATTACATCATGCTTGCTTAATACTTCTTTATTCATCTCTTGCAAATAATCATGTAAATGCGGGCCACTTGCCTGATAATGATCCCATCCGCCGCCATATTTTTCATCAAGTATTTGCTGTGTGATAACAGGAAAAGAAGTATCCTTAGAAATAAACGGAATCACATCCATTCTAAAACCATCCACACCTTTATCAAACCAGAAATTCATCATGTCAAAAATTTCTTTTCTCAGTTTTGGATTTTCCCAATTCAAATCAGGTTGTTTAAAACTGAAATAATGCAAATAATAAGCATTGGTTAATGAATCAAAGCGCCAACCGCTTCCATCTACTTCAAAAGAACCCGGACGAAAAGGTGGTTTACCTTTTTCTGACGGCCACCAATGATAATACTCTCTGTATGCATTTGTTCTTGAACTGCGTGATTGTTTAAACCAATCATGTTCATCACTGCTGTGATTGGCGACCAAGTCTAAAACCAATTTCAATCCCCTTTCATGCATCGCTTTTAACATAACATCAAAATCTGCCATCGTTCCAAACTCTTTCATGATACCGCCATAGTCACTAATGTCATAACCATTATCTGCATTGGGCGAAGAGAAAATCGGATTCAACCAAATAACATCGACCCCTAAACTTTTTACATAATCTAATTTTGAAATGATTCCTTTCAAATCACCAACACCATCGCCGTCACTATCTTTAAAACTTCGCGGATAGATTTGATAGACCACAGCTTCTTTCCACCATTTTTTATTGGCTGAATCTGTTTGCACGGTTTCAGTTGGTTTGTTTTTACAAGAACTCAATGCAAATAGCATAAGTGTTAAAAAGAAAAAAATATTTTTCATACAACAATTAGTTTGTTGGATAAAGTTACTTGTATGAATAAGAAAAAAGAAAATAAAAATGAGTGATTTAAAATACTTCTCCAAGGTTTACATAAAATCCACCACTTCCGTTATTACCCAAACCATAATCTAAGCAAAGATTAGTACCCGAATGTTTATTCAGTTTAATGCGCAAACCTGCACCATAGCCGGGCAATACATTATTGTATGATTGAGAAAGATCGCCTGAAAAATTTTCCACGTTTACAAATACAACACCGCCAACTAATCCGTTTCTTGAAATTTTATATCTGTATTCTGTTTCAAAATAAACCATTTGCTTGCCACGAAAACGACTTTGAATATAACCTCTTCCCGTATTGTACTGATCATCCCAACCGGTACTCGGCAATAATAAATAAGGCGGCTTTCCGGAAAGCGTTAGCCAATCAAAACTCCAAAAAGCCAACGTATTTTTTGAACCTTTTGGAAAATTAATATACTTACGAGCATCAATTAATAAAGATTGCCAATTATTATTACTGCCGAAAGATTGAAGATTATCACGATATACAATATTCAAAAAATTACCTTTGTCTGCATTGATTTGATTGGTTCTTGAATCGTATAATAATTTAAAAGTTGGACCAATAGCAAGTTCTGTTCTCCCCAACTCAGTCTGAATAATACTATCAATTCTTCTTGTTTTTGGATCGATCACTTTAATATTCCAGAATTGATCATAATACAATCCAACACCGGCATATAAATTTTTAGTGACTTGTTTTAGAATTGTTTGATGGAATTTTAAGGCAGTAAAATTTATGGTATGTGATTTATTGGGATCTGTTTTACCGCCTAATCCATAAATATATGATGGATAGGAAATATATCTGTTATCTGAAATAAAATTATACTTACCACCTTTTGTCCAAATATCTGCAGTTAACGGAATAATAGTTTGATCATATTCTGAATAAGTAATGCTGGATGATATACTGGATATTTTAGCATTTTCTCCTTCATCATTAAAATATCCCACATTAGCACTAATTAATCCTGCAAAGCCTGTTTGCAAAGTGTACCCTGCTGCAGGTATCAGAGATAAATTATACTTTTTTGCTTTCAATACTCTTGCTTCAGCATGAGGATGCGAATGTTTATTGGTAAGATGATGCAATACATCAATCAAATCTCTGTTATTGGATTTATCAGGATCATTTTTAGGAATGGTATCCATAATATCAGTATGCATAACAGCTTGCTGTGCGTAAGTAGTGCATACAACGAAAAACAGAAGTAGTAATATAAGTGAATACTTTTTCAGCAGACCGTTAAATTTTATTTAATAAAAAAAATATTATGGTATGACATCAAATCATATCACAATGTTTAATGAACAGAAAAAAAATTAGGGGAAATAAAGGGATGTTCAGGAGTTATGTAAAGAACGGATAATTGTTTTGAACAATTACATATCATTTATAATTTTTTTATAGCTGGTTACCAACCCTTTTATCAAAGAAGAACTAAAACCCTGATGCTCCATTTCATTCAATCCTGCAATGGTGCATCCCTTGGGTGTTGTTACTTTATCTATCTCTTGTTCCGGATGTGTATTTTTTTGTAACAATAATTCAGCCGCACCTTTTACTGTTTGAGCTGCAATTAATGAAGCGGTTGCAGCACTAAAACCAATTTCTATTCCGCCCTGAATATTTGCCCTGATGTATCGCATGGCATAAGCCGTGCCGCAAGCACCTAATACCGTTGCGGCATCCATTAGTTTTTCTTCAATCAACACTGTTTTACCCAATTGATTGAATAGGTTCTTTACAAACTCAATTTGTTGCTCCGTTGCATGATGATGACTGATACAAGTGATACTTTCACGAATAGCAATGGCAGTATTCGGCATGGCACGAAATACACTAAAATCATTTCCAACCAATTCAATGATATCTTTCATCCAAACACCCGTTGCAACACTAATAATGGTATGTTTATTTTTTTGTAAAGAAGGTTTTATTTGTAACAATACATCTTTTAGTTGAAAGGGCTTTACTGCCAAAATAATATCATCGGCAAATTCAATGGCCTCATTATTATCGCTGTTTATTTTTACGCCTTTTTCATGCAAAGGCAATAAAGCAGTAATATTTCTTTTGGTGATGATGATATTTTGTGGTGCAATAAAACCACTGCTTATTAAGCCTTCTGCAATAGCTGTTCCTAAATTACCACCGCCAATGATGGCTACTCTCTTACTCATATTCAATTGCTTTGAGTGAAATTAATAAAAGAAAATTGTACAAGTTTGATGCTAATATATTTTCAAATCTTTTAAATAGTTTCTTACATAATCATCAACGCCTTCTTCTAAAGAATAAAAGGGTTCATGATATCCCGCATCACGTAATTTTTTCATATTCGCCTCCGTGAAATATTGATATTTATCCCGTATATCTTCGGGCATATCAATAAAAACAATATTCGGTTCTTTATCCAAACCGCGAAAAGTTGCTGCTGCTAAATCGTAAAAACTTCTTGCTTTTCCTGTTCCCAAATTATAAATACCATTCTTGTCATTTGTCCACTGACCATTCAGCATTAATTGATACATCCAAAACATTACTTTCACCAAATCTTTTACATACACAAAATCACGTAATTGTTCTCCATCTTTAAAATCAGGACGATGTGATTTGAATAATTTTACCACACCATCTTTTTTTATTTGATTGAATGAATGCCAAATCACACTCGCCATTCTTTCTTTATGATATTCATTCGGTCCGTAAATATTAAAGAACTTTAAACCTGTCCAAAATGGAGGTGCACTCCTGATTTCCGACTCCACACTCCCGGCTTGATTCAAAGCCCATTTATCAAATTCGTTTTTACTGATGCCATAAGGGTTCAAAGGTTTTAATTTGAATGGCAATTCATGATCATCATTATAACCCAATTCACCTGCACCATAGGTTGCAGCAGATGATGCATAGATTAACGGAATATTTTTTTCAACACAATAATGCCAAATGTCTTTTGAGTATTGGACATTCAATTCTTCGTGAATGGCATAATTAAATTCTGTAGTATCTGTTCTTGCACCCAAATGAATCACTGCTTCAATGATCGGATCTTTTTCTTTTAACCATTCAAACAAATTGTATCGCTCAACAATCTGAATAAACTTTTTCGATTCCCAGTTTATTCTTTTTTCTTCAAAACCAAAATCATCTACCAATATTAAATTCTCTAACCCTTGTTCATTCAGGTATTGAACCATACAAGAGCCGATAAATCCGGCTGCACCTGTTACTATAATACCCCCATCGCCTAAAGGGGAGCTATAATTTATTGAGTTAGTTTTCATACTATATTTTTTAATCTCCGATCATATAATGTCCTTATTAAGGAATATTATGTAATGTTGAAGCTCTCGAAACATGATTTCACAATAAACATCCCGTTCACCACTCTTCGAGAGCCTCAGAGTGACAATACTTAGTTTAATAAAATTCCCCTTCAGGGGTAAGGGTTATAATAATTTTTCGATGGCAGTATCATATTTTTCTTTCCAATCAATAATGCTTCCCCAACTTTCTCCATTTATTTTTATTTCACCACTTGTTACTTTTCCTAACTCAGTAAATGATATTCCTGTTTTTGAAACCAGTGATTTGAAACTTGCAACTTGATCTTTTTTTAAGGTTACTACTATTCTGCTTTGCGCTTCACCGAACCAAAACGCATCTTTGCGAATACCCGATGTATCTGCATTTACAGCGAATCCAAGATTACGATTAAATCCTTTCTCCAATAAAGTAATCATCAATCCGCCTTCACTGATATCATGCGCTGATTGAATTATTTTTTCTTTGATCACAGATGAGACAAATTGTTGCACCTTATATTCTTCATCTAAATCAAAATATGGAGCTGATGAATATTCTATATTTTTTATTTTATGAACATATTCCGATGAACCAATATCGTTTTGTTGTTTACCAATTAAAATAATTACATTACCTGCTTCTTTAAAATCTAATGTCATTTTATTTTCAATATCATCCAACACACCTACCATTCCGATAGTGGGAGTTGGATAAACAGGACCATCCGGATTTTGATTATAAAAACTAACATTGCCACCGGTAACAGGTGTATTGAATTTTTTACATGCTTCACCCATTCCGGTAACAGCTTTTACAAACTGGTAATATACTTCGGGATCATAAGGATTACCAAAATTTAAACAGTTGGTTACACCAATAGGCTCTGCACCACTGCATACTATATTTCTGGCAGCTTCTGCAACAGCAATCATCGCACCTTTTTGCGGATCAGCAAAAACATAACGACTATTACAATCTGTTGTAACTGCCAATGCCTTACCTGTTCCTTTTGCTAAAATTATTGCTGCATCACTGGGTGCATTGGTGCTTGTGTTTGCTGCACCCACCATACTATCGTATTGAACTGTCACCCATCTTTTGCTGGCAATGTTTGGAATTTGAATGATCTGTTCCACAATATTTTTTAATTCATTTTCTTTTATATCATCAACATCATCTTGTTTCCAATTATTTATTTTATCAAAATATTTTGGTGTTGAATATTCTCTGGAATATTGTGGCGCACCACCACCTAATACTAATTCGTATGCCGGTATCTCTGCTTCTAATTCTCCATGCATATAAAATTTCAACAAACCATCATCTGTTACATGTCCGATTTCACTGCAAGGCAGATCCCATTTTTCAAAAACTTTCAAAACAGATTCTTCTTTTCCTTTCTCTACAACAATCAACATTCTCTCCTGACTTTCACTCAATAATAATTCCCAAGCCTTCATATTTTTCTGTCGTGTAGGTACTTTATCTAAATCAATATGCATTCCTGCTTTTCCCTTTGCACTCATTTCCGCAGTTGAACAGATAATACCCGCAGCACCCATATCCTGCATGCCCACTACAGCGCCGGTTTCAATTACTTCTAAACAGGCTTCCAATAATTTTTTTTCTTGAAAAGGATCACCTACCTGAACAGCAGGCAAATCTTCTGCGCTTTCTGCGGTAATGTTTGCTGATGCAAATGAGGCACCGCCAATGCCATCTTTACCGGTTGCACTACCCACAAAAAAAACAGGATTGCCTTTTCCTGTTGCAGTAGCACTGATCATTTTATTGGCTTGCATAATACCCACACTCATCGCATTGACCAATGGATTGGTATGATAACATTCTTCAAAATAAACTTCACCGCCCACTGTTGGCACGCCAAAACAATTTCCATAATGACCAATACCATGAACCACTCCTGATAATAATCTTTGAGTTTTTTTATCTTTTATATTCCCGAAACGAAGACTGTTTAATGAAGCAATTGGACGAGCACCCATGGTAAAAATATCGCGTTGAATACCTCCCACACCTGTTGCAGCTCCCTGAAATGGTTCGATTGCTGATGGATGATTATGCGATTCTATTTTAAATACCACACCAAAGCCATTGCCCATATCCATCAAGCCTGCATTTTCTTCACCTGCTGCCACTAACATTCTTCCGCCACTGCGTGGTAATGTTTTTAACCATTTAATGGAATTCTTATAACTGCAATGCTCACTCCACATAGCACTGAATGCACATAATTCATTGAAGTTAGGTGTACGACCTAATTTCTGTTTGATCAGTTCAAATTCTTCTTCGGTTAAGCGAAGTTCTTTGGCAGTTTGAGCAGTAATATTCATAATGAAGCGAAGGTAAGGAGCAGAACTTATGAGGCAAGATGAAGTTATAAATGTTATGTGGATTTATATTTTTGCCTATCATGGTGTAAGAAACGATATTATTGATTTACATGAAATGATTTATTAAATAAACGGTGGCTTTGCGAGATGCTTATTTAATCTACTCATTGCAGAAAATTATCACCAGGCATAGAATCGAATTGAAACTTTAAATTATCTTTCATCCATTCGGCCATTTTCTTTTGAAAGTAAAAACAAAATGCTATACTTTCATGGAAGTCTTAAAATGAAAGCAGCATTGAAAATAAGGAAACTATTTTTGTTGGTACTCTTGTTGAGTACGTATGCTGCTTTATTTACTGCTCAATTATCATTTGACTATGACATCTCTTCTTTAGAACATCGATCAAACCTAGAGCTGTTTCAAAATAGTAATCCTGCGATTATTCACTCAACGGTTAGCAGTTCCAAACATCATGCTTCTAAAGTAAATATCCGACTTAATAAACGATTTCAAAGAGAGAATATCGAATTTACATATCAAAATAAGTTTGGGAATTTGATAGTTGTGAGTGATAATGCTTTCAATTATTGTAATTATAATGAAGCTTTACAACAAGTCATTATATCTCTCTATTCAACACGAGGCCCTCCCGCAGCATAGCCTTTTCGCAGTATTATTTTTCATTAAAACTCATTTGTATGATTGTTTTCTTTAAGAGAAAGCATTATATGCTCTTCTTTACATTATTTGGTTTTTTGCAATTAACAGCGCAACAAAAAAGTTTATACAGCTTATCAACTCTTGTTGATTCGGCTGTTAAATATTATCCATTATTATTACAAAAGCAGGCACTCGTTAATAGTGCCCAAGCATCTGTTAAAGATGTGAAACATTCATTTCTCCCTTCATTAAATATAAGTGATGAGGTTAACATTGCGTCAGTAAATCAACTGCCGGGAACGACTTTACCAATAGAAATTATTCCATCAATTTCAGGTGGTTCAAGAGCTGCAAACAATTGGCAACCTGCAACTACTAATACAGGAGTGTTATATAGTGAATACCTTTTAGCAGATTTTGGTTTAAAAAATGCCAAAATAAAAACTGCTGAATCATTTAGTAACATTCAACAATCAGACCTTCAAAGAAATATATTTCTTGTCAAGGCAAGTGTTACACAAACTTATTTGCAATTGGTTCAAATACAGTTTCGACTGAATGCAGAAAAGATGAATATAGACCGGTATCAATATATATTTGATCTCATTAAATCATTAACACAGAGCGGCATTATTGCA
>CAIRTF010000025.1 GCA_903881425.1 uncultured Chitinophagaceae bacterium
ATGAAAAAGAAAAGCCCTCACATTTCTGTAAGAGCTTAATCATATTTTAAATTTCAGATTCCTCCGCTACGCTCGGAATGACGAATAAAAATTATTTCACTTCTTCAAACTGAGCATCTTCAACAGTATCGTTCTTTGCACTATTATCTTGATGTGCAGCACCATCTGCATGCGGTTGTTCTGCGCCTGCAGCTTGTGCTTTATAAATTTCTTCACTCGCTGCTGTCCAAGCCGTATTCATTTCTGTCATGGCTGTATCAATTGCAGCAAGGTCTTGAGATTTATGTGCTTCTTTCAATTTAGTTAAAGCAGATTCTATCGGTCCTTTTTTATCAGCAGGTACTTTATCTCCAAACTCTTTCAATTGTTTTTCTGTCTGGAAAATCAAACTATCTGCCTGATTTAATTTCTCGATCTTTTCTTTTGCCAATTTATCTTCTGCTTCATGTGCTTTTGCTTCAGCTTTCATTTTTTCTACTTCTTCTTTGCTTAAACCACTACCCGCTTCAATACGAATTTTTTGTTCTTTGCCGGTGCCTTTATCTTTTGCACTTACATGCAACATACCATTGGCATCAATATCGAATGTTACTTCAATTTGAGGAACACCACGTGGTGCAGGCGGAATACCATCTAAGTTAAATACACCCAAACTTTTATTTTGATTTGCTAAAGGGCGTTCACCTTGCAATACATGAATTTGTACGCCCGGTTGATTATCGCTTGCAGTTGAATATATTTCTGTTTTCTTTGTTGGAATAGTGGTATTGCTTTGAATCATGGTAGTCATTACCCCACCCATTGTTTCAATTCCTAAACTCAATGGCGTAACATCCAATAACAATACATCTTTTACTTCACCTGTTAATACCGCACCTTGAATAGCTGCACCAATGGCAACCACTTCATCCGGATTTACACTCTTGTTTGGTTTTTTACCAAAGAATTTTTCAACAATCTCCTGCACTTTTGGAATACGTGTTGAACCACCTACCAAGATTACTTCATCAATTTGAGAAGTTGAATAACCTGCATCTTTCAATGCTGCTTCGCAAGGTTTTAAACAACGTTCAAATAATTTATCGCTTAATGCTTCAAATTTTGCACGAGTTAATTTTTTTACCAAATGTTTTGGCACACCATCCACTGCAGTTATGTATGGCAAGTTGATCTCTGTTTCAGAAGAAGAAGATAATTCTACTTTCGCTTTTTCTGAAGCTTCTTTCAAACGTTGCAATGCCATTGGATCTTTGCGTAAATCGATGGCTTCATCTTTTTTAAATTCATCTGCCAGCCAATCCATCACAACTTTATCAAAATCATCACCGCCTAAATGCGTATCCCCATTGGTTGATTTTACTTCAAATACACCATCACCCAATTCCAAAACGGAGATATCAAATGTGCCACCACCTAAATCGAATACTGCAATCTTTTGATCAGCATGTTTTTTATCTAATCCGTATGCCAATGCCGCAGCAGTTGGTTCGTTCACAATTCTGCGAACATTCAATCCTGCGATTTCCCCTGCTTCTTTTGTTGCCTGACGCTGAGAATCGTTGAAATAAGCCGGTACAGTAATCACCGCTTCAGTTACTTCAGTTCCTAAATAATCTTCTGCAATTTTTTTCATTTTCTGAAGAATCATTGCAGAGATTTCCTGAGGTGTATATTGTCTGCCATCAATATCAACACGAACGGTATTATTGTCACCTTTTACTACTTTGTAGCTCCAATGGCTGATTTCTTCGGTTACTTCGTCATAACGACGACCCATGAAGCGTTTTACGCTACTGATAGTATTATGAGGATTAGTGATAGCCTGACGTTTTGCAGGATCACCTACTTTACGCTCTCCATTCTTTAAAAAGCCAACCACAGAAGGCGTTGTCCGACGACCTTCATCATTAGCAATTACAACTGGTTCATTGCCTTCCATTACTGAAACGCAACTGTTGGTTGTTCCTAAGTCAATTCCTATAATCTTTCCCATATATTTTGTTTTATATCTTTTAAAATGAGTTAATAATTCAATTGTATTTGTCAACCATTATGCCATTACAAAAGAAAGTGCAAAATTGTCAGCCCTAATAAGTTATCAGTTTTAAAAGCCCAAGTTCTGTTATTTAATAATCATCCAATATTTTGGAAAAAATTATGACAAAATAACTTTATTGAATAGCACAACGTTTGTATCTTTCGCCTGTTCTATACTTCAATATCCTTGAAAAAATTTTTAACCCCTGCATATAACCCAATGAAGTGTAGTAAGAAGAACATTAGCAAAATTTGTTTGCTGTTTGTTGTCTTGGCATTATCCATGAATGTCATGCAGGCACAAACGAATTTGGTGCGTGGTAAAGTCATTAATTATTTTACCAACGAAGTAATTCCATTTGCCAGTGTGCATTGGAAGAAAGCAACTACCGGTGGCATTACCGACAGTGCCGGACATTTTACTATTCGCAAAACAAATTTCGAAAATGATACTATTGTTCTTAGCTATATCGGCTATGAAGATGTATATCATGCTTACAATTCTAAAAAAGATACGGGGGAACTCATCTTATCATTGAACCAATTAAAACTTGCCAATACTGTAGAGGTTAAAACAAAATTCAGTAAAGGCTTGCGTTGGTGGAGAGCTATTGTGGCGCATAAAAAAGACAACAACCCATATCAGTTTAATAATTATTCTTATGAGTTGTATAATAAACTAGAGTTGGATGTTAATAACATTAAACGTTCGTCATTTGAGAATAACAAACTATTAAAGCCTTTTGCTTTTGTATTGAATAATATTGACAGCATCTCCGAAGCAAAACCATTTTTACCTATTTTTTTAACCGAATCTATCAGTGATTATTATTACAGCACAGATCCTTACCGAGTTCGGGAAGAAATAAAAGCTGTACAAACCAATGGTATTAAGAATGAAACGGTCATGCAGTTTTTAGGCGGTGTAAGTCAGAAGATTAATGTTTATGAAGATTATCTGAATGTATTCAATAAAGAGTTCATCAGTCCATTAAGTGCAGTTGGTGATAAATATTACAATTATAAAGGTGCGGATACACAAACGATCAGTAATCAAAAATATTTTCATTTACGTTTCACACCCAAACAAGAAGGCAGTAATACTTTTAGCGGAGATTGCTGGATACATAGCACCACATGGGCTATTCAAAAAATTACATTGAATGTTTCTGCAACAGCGAATATCAATTTTGTAAATAAATTAACCATTATTCAAGAGTTTTCTCAAAGCAATAACGGCAAATGGGTTTTTGCAAAAGATAAGTTTGTTGCAGACCTCTCTCCTTTCAAAAAAGAAAAATTGAGTTTCATTGGAAGGAAAACTGCTACTTATAAAAATATACAGATCAATCAACCATATATCACAGAAATACTTGCAAAAAATAAAATAAAGGAAGAAGTTATTATTAAAGAGGATGCCAAAATTAAAGTGGACAGTTTTTGGAATAACAGCAGACATGAGCCTTTAAGCTATAATGAAAATAAAGTGTATCAAATGATTGATACTTTAAAGCAAATGCCCATCTTTAAAAAATATAGCAATGCTTTACAATTCATTTTTGATGGTCATAAAAAATTTGGAGTTGTTGAAATTGGCCCATGGTTCAAATGGTTTAGCGGGAATCAATTAGAGAAAGTAAGGATGCGTTTTGATTTAGGCACAACAGAAAAATTTAATGATCATTTACGCCTGTATGGTTATTTGGCTTATGGTTTTAATGATAATCGGTTTAAACAAAAAATTGGCGCTACTTATAAACTTAATCATCACGAAAGCTGGACTGTATCTGCTTCCTATTTGAATGATCTGGATAACGGAAGAATTAGATATAATGATGATGAGGACGCTACTATTGATAATGTTTTTAGTCAATTAATTCGCCGACAAGGTATTCGCCAAAAATTTATTGGTGTTGAAGAATACAAATTCAGCATTGCAAAAAAAATCAATAAAGTATTGAATGCACAATTAACTTTATCAAAAATAGGATACCAGCCATATGATCCACTACCCTCACAAAGTTTTTTCACGTTAAATGGAAGTACTGGTATCGTTAATACTGAATTCGGTTTAAAGATTCGTTACGCACCCGGTGAAAAAGAAATCGAAACACGAAGAAGAACCATTCGCATCAAAAGCACATTGCCGGTATTTGAATTTAAATACGAGAACGCTATTCCACGAGTTTTTAAAAGCGCATACAGTTACCAGAAATATTCATTTTCAATTGGTCAAACATTTCGCATTCCGCGTTGGGGGCAAATTAATTACTTAGGTTATGCAGGAAAATATTTTGGCGACAGCATTCCTTTTATGTTATTAGAAGTGCATCCGGGTAATGAAATATATTATTACAACAAGCAATCATTTAATTTAATGAATCGCTTTGAATATTTCAGCGATCAGTATGTTGGTTTGAATGTGGAATATAATTTTGAGAAAAAATTAATGAACTTAATTCCTTTCTTAAGAAAGTCAAAAGCAAGACAATTTATCAATATAAAAACAGTATGGGGAGATTTAAATTCACAAGACAGGGCTTTTAACAGGCTTGAGTTTGCGAATTATCGATTAAAAAGTTTAAGGGAACACACCTATACTGAAATTGGTACCGGCTTTGATAATCTACTTAAATTTTTCAGGGTTGATTTGGTTTGGCGTTTTGCTCCAAGCTTTACAGTACCTGCAACTTCAACTGTGCCAAATAATACGCAGAATTTTGCCATATTCGGAAGCTTCCGCTTGCAATTTTAATCCATTGATTCTTCATCATCGGATTTAAATGTGAAATTCTTTTGTGAGAAATAACTGAATGCCACTACAAAAACTGTAGTCAGAATTTTAGAAGGCGTAGGATACCAACGAAACACTTCTACAAATAATTTTAAGAACCCATAATTCAGTATTAAACAAAATAAAACAACCGTAAAATATTTGCCCAATTGTTCTCTTTTCCGCACAGCCGTTTTTTGAAACACCACATATCGGCTCAAATAAAAACCAATCGGAAATGTTACTGCGAATCCAACTAAAAAAGCTGCAATATGCGGACTTACTGTTAAATGAATATTTGGAAAATAAAGTGGCTGCTTTTCAAATATATAATTGTACGAAATAAAGAACAAGCTAATATCCACTACTGTATTAAATCCGCCGCAGGCAGCATATCGAAAGGTTTGTAATGGCATCAAATTTTTGAACCATGGATAAAAAAAATCGATGAATGCCAGAATTGACTTCCTGATATTTTCGTGCAATTGCATCATAAATAGCGGCGAAGGTAAGGTTATAATCAATTAGATTTGCAGCTTAAAATGTTAAGACCAATGAGTGTTGTTGCACAGATAAAAGAAGTAACGGCGAGGGCAATCAAGGAATTATTTAATCACGAATTAAATGCAAACGATGTTTTGGTAAATGCTACCAAACCAGAGTTTGAAGGAGATTATACAATCGTACTATTTGCATTCGTAAAACAATTAAAAAAATCTCCTGATACTTTAGGAAATGAATTAGGCGAATACTTAATAAAAAATCATTCAACTATTTTTTCTTCTTTCAATATCATCAAAGGATTTTTAAATTTGGCAATTACAGATTATTATTGGATTGAATTCTTACAATCAGCATATTCCAATGCTTCATTTGGTATCAAAGAAAAAAACGGACAACGTGTAATGGTAGAGTACTCCTCTCCCAATACCAACAAACCTTTACACTTAGGTCATTTAAGAAATAATTTTTTAGGATGGAGTATTGCAGAGATTTTAGAAGTCAATGGTTATGATGTTATAAAAACTTGCATCGTGAATGATCGCGGTATTCATATTTGTAAAAGCATGATTGCATGGCAATTATTTGCAAATGGAGCAACACCTGAATCAACCAATACAAAAGGCGATCATTTTGTAGGTGATTATTATGTAAAATTCAATGATGAGTTAAAGAAACAAGTCGAAGAACTGATCAATAAAGGAATTGATAAAGAAACAGCCGAAAAAGAAGCACCCATCATGAAAGCGGCACAGCAAATGCTGATTGATTGGGAAGCCGGAAAGCCTGATATCATTGAGTTATGGAAGAAAATGAACAGTTGGGTATATGCCGGTTTTGATGCTACTTATAAAAGAATCGGTAGTGATTTTGAAAAAACTTATTATGAAAGCAACACTTATTTATTAGGTAAAGATCTGGTGGAAGAAGGTTTACAGAAAAAAGTTTTTTATCAAAAAGAGGATAGTAGTGTTTGGATTGATCTTACAAAAGATGGATTAGATGAAAAAATAGTGAGAAGAAAAGACGGTACTTCTGTTTATATCACGCAAGACATTGGATTGGCTGAACAAAAACAAAAAGAATTCAATGCACAGAGAAGTATTTATGTGGTGGGTGATGAACAGAATTATCATTTTAAAGTTTTGAAATTGATCTGTCAGAAATTACAATTGCCTTCTGCTGATGGCATTTATCATTTAAGTTACGGCATGGTAGAATTACCAAGTGGTAAGATGAAAAGCAGAGAAGGTACAGTGGTTGATGCTGATGATCTAGTAGATGAGATGATCAATATATCCAAACAAAAAACAGCAGAATTAGGTAAAGTAAAAGATTTCACTACTGATGAGTTGAATGCATTGTATGATACCATTGGATTAGGTGCATTGAAATTTTTCTTGTTGCGTGTCGACCCAAAAAAGAAAATGATTTTTAATCCTGAAGAAAGTATCGACTTTCATGGTTTCACCGGACCATTCATTCAATATACTTATGCAAGGATAAAAAGCATTCTAAGAAAGCCTGAAGCTATAAGTCGGGAGTCAGGAGTTAAAAATCTTTTGCCTTTAGAAAAAGCATTAGCCATTCAGTTAGAAACTTTTCCTGCAAGTATTGAAGAATCTGCTGCAGAATATGATCCTTCGAAAATTGCCATTTATATTTTTGAATTGGCCAAAACATTTAATTCATTTTATGCAGAGCATTCTATTGCCAATGCAGAAACAGAAGAGAAAAAAACAGTTCGATTACAGTTGGCACAATTAACAGCGCAAGTATTAGAAACCGGCATTGGATTGTTAGGTATAAAAGTTCCGGAAAGAATGTGATGCAATTGAATATGGAAAATTAGAAATTGACAATTACTTTTGCGATTGATTATATATATTGTTAATAATTAGGTTTCAATTTTATTAAGCCCGGGTGTTGAAATTGGTAGACAAGCCACTTTGAGGTGGTGGTACTCGCAAGGGTGTGCAAGTTCGAATCTTGTCCCGGGCACATGTTATTTTATAAAATAACAAATTTCAGCAAGCCGACTTTTGTCGGCTTTTTTTATACTCTAAGGATTTCTCAAATAAACATTTGATGTTGAGTTTACGTTACTTTGATTGATGAAACGTTTGTTTCGGAAAGGTGCTGTATTGCAGAAATGTTTTTCTTAAAAAATGCAATGATTAAATATTAGTTTCATAAAACGAAACTATGTTTGAGATAGTCCATTAAACTCAAAGAAAAAAAACTGAAAATACAATAAAGTGTAAAGTGCTTAAAAATTAATTTCTTTTTCGTGCATTGCCCATTTGAGCGCTTCCGTCAATTGCTGCAAGAATATTGGTTCTTTAAATGATTCTGGCAAATGTCCCCATGCAGTATAAAAAACTCTGCCCCCTTCAAATTCATGATACCATACAGCAGGATGAAAATCTTTCATAGTACCACCTGTGTAAGTCTTTTCATCAGCAGTTATTAATACATGAACAGCTTCTTTTTTAAAGAAATTGAAGTTATAGATTTCTTCAAATCTTCTAATGGTATCCGGCATAAAAGAGGTAGCAGGAAAATTTTTATCTATCACATCATATTTTAATGATTGTGGTTTTGGATGATTTTTAAAATATGCACCTACCAGATCATTATACCAGGGCCAATCATATTCTGTATCTGTTGCAGCATGAATACCCACATAACCACCACCTTTTCTAATATAATGTTGCAAGGCTTCTTTTTGCTCATCATTAAAAATGTTTCCTGTAGCGCTTAAGAAAACGATCGCTTTGTATTTACGTAATCCTTTTTTAGTGAAGACAGATGGGTCTTCTGTTGTATCAACTATCCAATGATTATTGGCACCTATTTCCAGCAGGGCAATTTTACCTGCAGGAATGGATGCATGACGAAAAGCTTTTGTGGCCGAGAATACCAAAATTTGATGCTGGCTTTTTGCTGAAGCAGTCGTCATACAGATAAATGCAAAGATGCAAACTGACTTGACTAAAACTTTATTCATCATCATCATTTTTTTCATTGAATACAATAATTATTATAGATAGTTAAACTTTCCATTCTTTTTTCATAGGTCTATGCAATAATGCATTCGCCTCGCTATCATTTATGAATTTTTCAAGTTCAGGATTCCATTCTAAAGTTCTTCCCAAACTATAAGCGATATTTCCAATGTTACAAACAGTTGCGGTTCTATGTCCTACTTCAACATCACAGATAGGTTTCTTTCGTGTACGAATCGCATTTAAGAAATCCATATAATGATTATCACTATAATAAACATGTTTTTCATTTTCACCAATCACTTTACCCTTCAATGTTTCTGGAGAAGTTTTTAAAACGCCTCTGCCAACATGAACTTCGCCATTGGTTCCAATGAATTTACAATATGCGCTGCCTTTTTCGTTTACATGTATCATCTGAACACCATTGCCATATTCATAGATCAATCCAACTTTAGCACCATCAGCAGGTGCGATTACTTTAACAGGACCGCTATCATCCATATTCAATCCCCATTGGGCAATATCAAACATATGCGCCCCCCAATCAGTCATGCCACCACCACCAAATTCTTTGTAGGCACGCCATTGCGGCCATAAGCTTGGTTCTAATGCTATTGTTGGAGCAATGATAGAATTATAAGGGCGCTCAATCGTATTGGGCCCTAACCAAAAGTCCCAATCCAATCCTTCAGGAATAGGTTCTCCTTGTAAATCCCATGCTTTAGGCGGACCATCAATATTTACTTTTACTTGTTTTACTTCGCCGATATATCCATTGCGAATCAATTCAACGGCTTGTCTAAATTCTTTCCAGGAACGTTGCATGCTGCCGGTTTGAAAAACGCGATTGTGTTTTCTTGCGGCATGAACCATTCTGCAACAGTTAAGGATAAAGGTTTTTCACAATACACATCTTTACCTGCATTACATGCTCTTACTGCAACAGCTGCATGCCAATGATCGGGTACAGCAATAATCACCCCATCAATATCTTTTCTTTCTAACAATTCTCTGAAATCATGATAAGGCTTGCAATTATTGGTTGCTTCTTTTCCTTGTAAAGTATTGTATACGTTGATGCCTTGAATAAAGCGATCTCTTTTTGCATCAAATACATCAGCGGCACCCACAAATTCAATTTGATTTGTTTTTAAAAAACTATTTTGTAAGTAAGCACTTTGTTTACCGCAACCTATAAAACCAAGATTAATTCTGTCACTGGGTGCCAAATACCCTCTTCCTAAAACATACCGAGGTACAATAAAAAATGCAGTAGCCACTAATGTAGAAGTTTTTAAAAATTCTCTTCTACTTTGTGCAGTTGTTTTTTTCATATGCTTGTTTTATTTATTCAATAATGAATGTGATGAATATAAATAATGCAGCAGCAATTTAATAATAGTAGCTTAAAGTTAAGTTGTTCTATTTATTTATCATTATTGCTTTTAATAATCATCATAACCACACTAAAAATGCATAGTATAATTCCGTTGTAGAGATTTAATGTCTTGAATCAGTTGAAATCAGTTTGCTTTCAGTTTTATATATCGGTTATCGTATAAAATTTGAAATGTCCATTCCATACTAATAAATTTTAGGTATACCTTTTTTTGTTATGAAAAAGATCGGAGAAACCCGAATAGAGGCGACTTTCATGGGTACTAATTTTAGATTACATCAAATACTACTTCAAAATGATGATACTTTGTTAAAGCTTTCTCACAAAACAACCGTTTAAAAAAACTTATTTCATTAATAAAAATCACATTAATCCGACTTTTGTCGGCTTTTTTAATATTCCAAAATAGCGTTCACATCTTCAACTAAAAAGTTCGTACTTAAGCTATAAAATGGCACATGTTATTTTATAAAATAACAGATTTCAGCAAGCCGACTTTTGTCGGCTTTTTTAATATTCCAAAATAGCATTCACATCTTCAACCAAAAAGTTCGTACTTGAGCTAGAAAAGGGCACCAAAAAACTTTATCAGTATTGATGAAGTTTTTTTATTTGCTCTCCCTGACTAGTTTTCTTAAAATAGCCCATTGTTTTAATGCATCTCTTGCAGCAATTGCAGGATAACCCAATACTTTTTCTCCGGCTGCAACATCTTGCATAACACCCGACATACCACCGACTAATGCACCACTTCCAACATTTACATGATCGGAAATACAAACACCTCCGCCTACAATTACACCATCGCCCAATGTTACAGAACCCGCTAGGCCACTACTTCCTGCCATGATACAACAACGCCCCATTCTGCTGTTATGCGCAATTTGAACAAGGTTATCGATTTTACAACCATCACCTACAACAGTTGATCCAAACTTGCCTCTATCTACACAACTATTTGCACCAATCTCAACACCATTCCCAATCACTACATTTCCTATATGTGGTATTTTAATTAATCCTTTTCCATCCGGACTTGGCCTGAAACCAAAACCATCTGCACCGATACTGGCATTGGGATGCAGAATACAATAACTTCCTATCACAGATCTTTCGCGAATAACTACACCACTCCAAATAATAGTATGGTTCCCTATTTTCACATCATCTAAAATAGTAACATTGGGATATACAACTGTATCATTCTCAATCACTACATTTTTTCCAATATAACAACCTGCCCCTATTTTACTTCCTTTACCAATAACAGCAGAAGCGTGTATAATAGCACTTGTATGAATATCATCTTCAAATATCGGTGCATCCTGCAAAAACATATCCAATATTTCTGCCATGGCGATATCAGCAGATTTTACTTTAATAAATGCTCTGTTATTGCCGGGTTGCAAATCAATATCATCGTTAATGATGGCAGCAGCAGCTTTTGATGTTTCCCAATACTTACAATATTTTTTTGAGCCGATAAAAGTGATCTGATGAGCAGTGGCAAGTTCAATTTGCTCGGGACCTTCAATAAGATTTGTTGTATTGCCAATTAATATACCATTTAGTTTGTCAGCAATTTCTTTGATATGGAATCTTTTCATTATTTAATTGATTGATGATGTTGTATAGGTACTTAAATTTTATGACTCATACAATCTTTTATTTTTTGTATAGATTTGAAGAATAATAGCTGTTTATGTCGTCATTCATTATAACATGTCCCAATTGTAATACTCAATTTGAGCCAACAGAAACTTTGCGCAAAGAGGTTGAGGTTCAGGCAAAAAAAGAAGCGAATGAAAAAGCCAAAGAATGGCAAAAGAAAAAAGAAGAAGAATTTCAACAAAGAGAAATAACACTTCAAAAAGAATTACAAGAATCTTTGCGTAAGACTATTGCAACAGACTATGAAAATCAACTAAAATTATTGCAACAATCTGCTTTGGCTAATGAAGAAAAATTAAAAGAATCACGCAGAAAAGAATTAGAATTCTTACAAAAAGAACAATCACTCAAAATAAAAGAAGAAGAATTGCAACTTACTCTTCAGCGTCAGTTAATGGAAGAAAGAGAAAAGTTGAAAGAACAATTTCTAAAAGAAGAGAATGAAAAAATAAGTTTGAAAGAACAAGAATATCAATTTCGGATGCGTGAAATGGAAAAACAAATTGAAGATCAAAAGAGATTGGTTGATGAAATGAAACGCAAAGCAGAGCAGGGTTCTATGCAATTACAAGGCGAAGCACAGGAATTATTATTAGAAGAATTATTGCAATCCACTTTCCCTTTTGATAAAATTGAAGAAGTAGGTAAAGGTGTTCGTGGTGCTGATTGTATCCAAATTGTTCGCAATCAATTTGGCAACGAAACCGGTAAAATTATTTATGAAAGTAAGCGCACCAAAGACTTTGCAAATGATTGGATAGAAAAATTAAAAACTGAT
Source organism: uncultured Chitinophagaceae bacterium (assembly GCA_903881425.1). Lineage (GTDB taxonomy): Bacteria > Bacteroidota > Bacteroidia > Chitinophagales > Chitinophagaceae > CAILAF01. The sequence goes on from CAIRTF010000025.1 coordinate 12,171, forward strand.
ATGAGAAATTTAGGTGCAGATGTTGCTGTCATTGTTACACAGACTTTACCGAAAGACATGGAACGTTTTGGTGAGAAAGATGGTGTTTACATTTGCACATTTGCAGAAGTAAGGAGCGTTGCTTTATTATTACGCAATGCATTATTAAAAGTATTTGATGCAAAGAAAAGTCAGGATAATAAAGGAGATAAAATGGTCATGTTGTACGACTATCTTACTAATTCCGAATTCAGTGAACAATGGAAAGCAATCAGAGAAGGATTTATGAGCATGAAACTATCTATTCAAAAAGAAAGAGATGCCATGGAAAAATTATGGAAGGCACGCGAAAAACAATTGGAGAAAGTTTTATTGAATGCTGCACACATAAAAGGTTCTATTGAAGGCATTGCAGGTGCAGATGCTGTGAATTTAAATTTAATAGATGATACCGATGCATTGTTATTAGAATAAAATGATTCAAACAAAAGAAGAACATATTATTTCAGATAAGCCCAGCAGAAAGAAACCTATCTTTCCCGTTAATCATTCCTTGCGCAAATATTTAGTGCAATACGGACGAGAAGTAAACTTACCCGCTTCTTATGAAGACTTAAGAAGATTTACTTACACAGTTCCATTAAAAGGAAAAGATGGCAAAGATTCTTCTTGGGAAAGAGCCTCATATGATAAACGTGAATGGGATTTTCTGCGTGAAAATTTGGTGAAGAATTATGCTTTCTTAAAAACAAAAGGTGATATGGAATATGTAACACATTTGGATGTTGCTGCCATTGATTTTTGTTTTTTTGGAAACAGTCAGCCTTTTCGCATTCGTATCATCAATAAATACAACGCCAATTACGATCATTATTATATTAAACAAGCAGATGCAAGCAGAATATATGGTTTAGAGTTGGAACATTTATTATCGCCCAATCGTATCACCTATTTCACACATAATAATACATTGATTGAAGAGCATATTCCAGGCATCCCCGGAGATGTCTTTATTAATGAGCATTTGAATAGTCCGGCAACTAATCAAATTCGTTTGGCAAAAGAATTTGTAAAATTTAATGAAAGATGTTTTACCCATTTATTGGGTGATATGCGCAGTTATAATTTTGTAATTGGTATTACGCCTGATGTATTAAATTATCAATACCGTTTTCGTGCCATTGATTTTGATCAACAATCTTATGAAGGAAGAAAAAATTTATACTTACCTCAATTCTTCAAAGAGAATAAACCTTTTGTAGATATTGTAACAAATCATTTGAATAAAGAATCCATTGCACAATATCAGGCAGAAGAAAAAACATCGATGGCATTTCGTTTGGCTTCATCAAAATATAGAGTGAAACAATTATTGGATATTATGAGTGAAGATGATATTTCCAAACCCGAAAAAATAATTCAATTAAGAGAAGAATTAGCGCAACATTTCCATCAACCTTCTTTCTTAAAAGCAAACACGATGGGAAAAATTGTAAAGATACAATTGAAACAAGAATTATTGAGGAGTCTCTCACTTATTCCAAAAACCAACAGTCGAATTGCAGATTAATCCATTACTACTCTAATGATTTTTATAGTTTTTAACATACTGTGAGTAAACACAAAATGGTTTTATTATATCTAATGTTTAAATTGGATAAACAAAACCGGAAATGCTATGAAAACATTATCACAAACATGGTTTGCAGATGGGTACATAGATTTCGAATTAAAGAAATATACTTTGCTCGCTTATCTGCAGGAAGTCAACAAATATTTCACTGAAACAAAATTATACCCGCAATTAGCAGATGTAATTTTTCATTACAATAATATTGTTGCTTTTAAGGAAAATAAAAAATATTTACAAGAACAATTCCCCAAGAAGCTTACCGGCATTGAATTACAGAAA
>CAIRTF010000026.1 GCA_903881425.1 uncultured Chitinophagaceae bacterium
CAGTAAAATCAAAATCTTACGTTGCTTACACAAAGGCTTACAATGGAATGATTTCTTATTTTACTGCAGTTAAGAATTATGATTCAGTATTAGTCTATCAAAAAAAGTTTTTTGCGTACGAAACAGCAGATGCTTATCCTTTAAAAGTTAGTATGTCTAAAGGGATTTATGAATATTATCTGAAGCAAAACAATAAAGATAGTGCCAATAAATATTTAGTATTTTATGTAACAGGAAACGACAGTTTAAACAATAACAAAAAGACAGAGGAGTTACAGCAAGCCAAAATAAAAGAAGAGTTACGCGAAAAAGATTTGGAAGCAGTGCAAGAAGAAGAGAAAGCAGCCCGAAATCATAACCTGCAATTAGCTTTTATTGCTATTGGCATTTTATCTGCCGTCATTGTTTTCCTTTTGTTAAGCAATAGTTTTATGGTAAGCCATAAAGTAGTTGGCTTTTTAAGCATACTGGTATTGTTGGTTGTGTTTGAGTTTATTAACCTCCTCATTCATCCTTTTTTAGAAAAAATTATGCATCATTCACCTGTATTGATGTTGCTGGGGTTGGTGGTTATTGCTGCATTAATTATTCCTTTACATCATAAGGTAGAACATTGGACTACCAACAAATTAGTTGAAAAAAACAAAGCCATCCGTTTGGCAAATGCAAAGAAGACGATCGAGGAACTTGGAAAAAAGCAAGACGTATAAGGTTTTCAAAAAAATAAGTCTTAAATTCAATTGCAAGGCAATAATCAAGTTCGTCTAATTCGTTTTAATCCGTGTAATGAAAATCATAATCTCTTTCTACTAAACAAATTCTTACCTTATATTCATCATACCATTTTTCTCTGCCGTATTCTTGCGCCAATAGATGTTCAGTATTTTGTTTCCAATTTTTGATTGCAGTTAAACTGCTCCAATAACTAACAGTAATACCAATTTCATTTCTTGCACTTTCATGTCCTAAATAACCTTCTTGTTGTTTGGCTAATTCAACCATTCTATCTGACATTGAATTGTAATCGTTGTCCTCATTCGATTTGATAGAAGTAAATATCACAGCATAATAAGGCGGCTGAGGTGTTAAAGCAATCATGTGTTATTTTTTGCTTCCTGTAAAAATCGTTCATGCAATTGTAAAACTTGAGGAGTGACTAATTGTTGTTCATCATTCACTATCACAAAATCGCATAAACGCATTTTAATGTTCTCCTCAATTTGTTTATTCATTCTTGCCAACACTTCTTCTCTGCTGATATTATCGCGTTCCATTGCGCGATGAATACGTAAATGTTGCGGTGCAGAAACACCAATCACATAATCTAAATTAAAAGCAGAACCGGCTTCAAATAATAATGCAGCTTCTTTAATAATGTAAGGCGCTATTTGTTTTGATGCCCATTGCAAACCCATTTCAATTGCAGCAGGATGTACCAAAGTATTTAGTCTTTCTAATTTTGCTTTATCATTAAAAACAATAGCCGATAAATATTTTCTGTTGAGTTTACCATTTGTATACACATCTGCTCCGAACTCTTTTTGCAGTTTTATTTTCAAAAATTCATCTTCATCCATTACTTTTTTTGCAGCAGTATCAGCATCAAACACAGGGATACCCAATGTTTCAAATATTTTTGAAACGATACTCTTGCCACTTCCTATTCCGCCGGTGATACCAATTTTTAACATGTACTTATTTTCGTAAAAAAAAAATCCGAAACTCAAGTCGAATTTCGGATTTAGTTTTTAGAATTAAATGATTTATTTAGTAACTGTGACAGATTGTGCTTTATTAATGTTAGCCGTCCATTCCATACTGATCGCACTTTTCTCAATCTTCAGATAACTTCCCGGATTCACTTCAATTTGCAAAGTACCATCTTCATTTACTTTATTCACTGTTGCGTGAATACCTGCAATGGTAACGATCTTATCTCCTTTCTGTAAATTATCAATGAACTTTTTTTGTTCTTTTGCTTTTTTAGCTTGCGGACGAATCATGAATAACCAGAACACCAAAATAATTCCACCCATTAATACTAACTGAACTGAACCCCCACCCTGTTGTGGATTACCCATGATAAATAAAATTGAATGCAACATTGTTTTTGTTTTTATTGTATAAATAATTAGTTTTTTACTTTAACCGGATTAGGCTGTGCAACTTTATCGTTACTCTCCACACCGGTAATATCTCCTTCAAAATATAAAAAATGTTCTGTGCCGTTGAATGTATTTGTATATGCAATTAATGTTTTACGAACATGTGCCTGATTGATATGCTCACTGTTGAATGAGCCTGTTACCATGCCTTCGCCACCCGGCGGAATAGGTTCTTTTGTGTAATCTGCAATGGTGCACCCGCAAGTAGCTCTTGCATTGGTGATGATTAAAGGTTTGGTGCCTGTGTTCTTGCAGCGGAAATTAATTCTGATGGTATCACCTTTTTTTATGGTACCAAAATTAACTATTGAATCAAGCCATTTAACAGTAGTAAAGTTAGCGCTATCAGTGGCAGCTTTTTGAGCAATGGCACTAACATCACTTCCATTATGACAGGAAGCGATCATAACAACAGATAAAAAAGCCAATACAAATTGTTTCATACTTTTATATTGTTCCGGCAAATCTACTAAGCCTTTTGTTTAAAAACTATTTTTTGAATTTTTCCTACTGCGGCTAATTCTTTATGAATACTATCTAATATACCATTCACAAATTGTCCGCTTTGGGGTGTGCTGTAATCTTTGGCAATATCAATGTATTCATTGATGGTCACTTTGGGCGGAATAGTTTCAAAATACAATAACTCGCAAACACCCATTTGCATGATGATCATATCGATGACTGCTATTCTTTCCGAATCCCAATTTTTTAGTTTTGGCTTGATGAGTTCTAATGCATATTCTTTTTTCTCTTGCATGGTCACCAATAGATTTTTTGCAAACTCCCATTTTTCTTTGGTTAGCATTTCATCAATATTGTACGCCGTTGGCTTTTGCAAATAACTATATACCAATTGTTCCATCATCTCTGCATCGTCATCCCAATTATTGAATAATTCATTCACATGAGATTCAAAATTTTCATTGGGTAATAACAAGTTGGTGAAGATGAATTGAAGAATTTCTCTTTCTTTCTTTTTATCTCTTGATTGTTCTGTTACATAAGATTGATATATCTCGGATTCTACCAATTGCAAATATATTTTTCGAATCAATTCTTTATCGGCTTTCAATCCGGGTTTATCTTGTTCCAAGGCTTTTTTAAAAGAATCTGATTCTAATATCTGCCATAAAATTTCATTACCGGCTATCTTAATGTTTACATTCAAATCAGCAGTTGTAATTAGATTTTTAGCAGCTCTGTTTTTGGCATCGGTTTCAGCAAAGCGTGCTACTTCTATAATAAAATAAACGAGATAAATAAATAATTCTCTGCTTTTATCTAATTGTTTTTGTAATTCACGAACGGGGTCTTTAAAAAAGTTGTTGTCATTGGCTGTATCTATAATATACAACAACTGCATTACCTTAACTCTGATATTTCTTCTACTGATCATTGAACAAAGAACTTGTTTGAGGGAGCAAATGTAGCGGATAATGAACTTCGCTCAAAATGAAAACCTATTAACGCTTTATGAAAGTATTTAGAAAAAATAATTGAGATGAAATTTTGACACGGCAGTATCGGAAACTTATTGCATCTTTGCCGCCGTTTCTGACAGGCTTGATATGGATTAGGCTAAATTTCGGTCTTTTCTGAAAATTTGACTTGGTTCAATCACTCGGCACGATAATGGACAATTGGAATTTGAAATAATCAATTAATAACTAAAATCTATAACGTATGGCTACTAAAAAGATGAATGTTACTCCACTCCATGACAGAGTGATTGTAAAACCAGCCGCCGCCGAAGAAAAAACAGCAGGTGGCATCATCATCCCGGATACAGCAAAAGAAAAACCACAACGCGGCACTGTTGTAGCTGCAGGTAATGGTAAAAAAGATGAGCCGGTAACAGTAAAAGTTGGCGATACTGTCTTATATGGTAAATACGCCGGAACTGAAATTCAGATTGAGGGTCAAGACCTTTTAATCATGAGAGAATCTGATATTTTGGCAATAGTTTAATCAGCCAACATTTTAATGTTATAAATAACCACATTAAAACGAGACAATAAAATTCAATAGCTATCTATTATTGAATTATCAAATCATCAAATTATCAAATTAAGTTTTATGGCAAAACAAATTTTCTTCGATATCGAAGCAAGAAATAAAATGAAAAAAGGCGTTGATACTTTAGCCAACGCTGTAAAAGTTACATTAGGACCAAAAGGTCGTAATGTGGTAATTGAAAAAAAATTCGGTGCACCTCAAGTAACTAAAGATGGTGTTACTGTTGCTAAAGAAATTGAATTGGAAGATCCAATCGAGAACATGGGTGCACAAATGGTGAAAGAAGTGGCTAGCAAAACTGCAGACATTGCAGGTGATGGTACAACTACCGCTACTGTATTAGCTCAATCAATTATCAGCGAAGGTTTGAAAATGGTTGCGGCAGGTGCCAATCCAATGGATTTGAAACGTGGCATTGATAAAGCAGTAAGTATTGTTGTTGAAAATTTAAAATCACAATCTCAAACTGTTGGTAACGACAGCAAAAAAATTCAACAAGTAGCTTCTATCTCTGCTAACAACGATGAAACCATTGGCAAATTAATTGCTGAAGCTTTCTTGAAAGTTGGTAAAGAAGGGGTGATTACTGTTGAAGAGGCAAAAGGTACCGACACTTATGTAGATGTTGTTGAAGGTATGCAATTTGATCGCGGATATATATCTCCATACTTTGTTACTAACAGTGAAAAGATGGAAGCTGAATTGCAAAATCCTTATATTTTAATTTATGACAAGAAGATTTCTGCAATGAAAGACATTCTTCATATTTTGGAGAAAGTTGCGCAAAGCGGTCGTCCATTATTAATCATTGCAGAAGATTTAGAAGGTGAAGCATTAGCAACATTAGTTGTAAATAAATTACGCGGCACCATTAAAGTAGCTGCTGTTAAAGCTCCGGGATTTGGTGATAGAAGAAAAGAGATGTTAACTGATATTGCTATTTTAACTGCAGGTACAGTAGTTAGCGAAGAACAAGGATTTAAATTAGAGAATGCTGATTTGACTTATTTAGGTCAAGCTGCTTCTGTAACTATTGATAAAGACAATACAACAATTGTTGGCGGTAAAGGAAAGAAAACTGATATCACAGCTCGTGTTAATCAA
>CAIRTF010000027.1 GCA_903881425.1 uncultured Chitinophagaceae bacterium
GTGATTGCGACGCAACGAAGATGAGAATTGTTATGAAGTTGGTATTGCAATCAAACTTATAACTTAAAACGTACAACTTATTATGTCATTAGATAAATACGGAATAGCCAAACGCATTGCGCAAGAATTAAAAGATGGCATGTTGTAAATTTAGGAATTGGTATTCCTACTTTGGTTTCGAATTTTGTGCCGGATGGAATGACGGTTATTTTTCAAAGTGAGAACGGCATTTTAGGAATGGGACCTTATCCAACAGAAGAAGAAGTGGATGCAGATTTAATTAATGCGGGAAAAGAAACGGTAACCTTAATTAAAGGTGCAGCCTTATTTGACAGTGCAGAAAGTTTTGGAATGATTCGTGCCGGTAAAATTGATCTTACTGTTTTGGGCGCCATGGAAGTAAGTGATAGCGGTGATATTGCTAATTGGAAAATTCCCGGAAAAATGGTGAAAGGAATGGGTGGTGCAATGGATTTAGTAGCAAGTGCAAAAAATATTATAGTGGCTATGATGCACACCAATCCTAAAGGAGAAAGTAAATTATTATCGCAATGTACTTTGCCATTAACAGGCGTGCATTGCGTAAAAAAAGTTGTGACTGAATTAGCGGTTTTGGATATTACTGATGAAGGTTTTGTTTTGTTAGAACGTGCGCCTGGAGTGAGTGTAGAAGAAATAAAAAATAAAACTGCGGGAAGATTAATTATTAAAGGAGATATTCCTGAAATGAAAATTTAATTTAATTGCGGATCAATTGGGTAGTTGGTCATCATCGAATATTCTCCGCCTAAATCTTTTAAAGCGTCTCTCCAAATAGCATCCGTGTTTTTATGAAATACTAATTGGCGTATTGCTTCACGTGTTATCCAACTTTTTTCCTGTAATTCATTTTCTAATTGTTGTTCGCCCCAACCGCTGTAACCAATAAAAAATCGAATGTCGTTTTGAGATATTTTTTTTAGTTTAATCAACTCAACTACTTCTGTAAAATCTCCACCCCAATAAATTCCATCAATAATATTATGTCCATCTTCGATTAAATCCGGTCGTTGATGCAAAAAATGAATCGTATCTTTTTGTACTGGTCCGCCATAATAAACAGGAAAATTGCAATCTTCTAAATCGGTCATTAATTCTCCAATAGTTTGTTCATATCGCTTGTTTAAAATAAAACCAAGACTTCCTTCCGGTTGATGTTCGCATAATAGTACAACTGTTCTTAAAAAATTCGGGTCTTTTAAAAAAGGATCAGATATTAATAATATGCCGGATTGAACTTCAACCATATATGAAAATTAAGACATAATATTTATTCTAAAAAACAAGTTTATATATTCTATCGTTAAAAGGATGATAAAGCTGCAAATACTTATTTGCTATGGCTTTTGGAATATTATATTTGTGACAATGAAGAGAATTTTACCCGTCATTATTGTGTTAGTTTCTTTGTCGTTGGTGGGCTTGTTTTTATTGCAAGCTTCCTGGCTGAGCAATTTGTTGGAAGTAAAACGTGGTCAGATTTTGAATAAAGTTAGTAATGAAGCGGGATTGGTTGCTCAAGAATTAAGCAAATCTGTATACAATGGAAATGCATATCGCTTGATTCCTCGTAAACCTACTTTCAGATTGAATGGTACAACATTGGGGTTGAAACTTGTTAAACCTTTAATGGTAGAAGATAGATTTTCCGAAAAAGAAATTTATGAAAAATTAAGACATCAATTTAACTCAGAATTAAAAGATCTTGATTTTGAATTTGCCATTGTAAATACTGAAGGAGAATTTGAAATGAAATCAAGCGGATTCTCGCAGCAGTATATTGATACCATTCGAAACAGAACCATCATCATCCCAATTACTCCTTCTGAAGCAGCCCCTGGAGGTATAGAAAATATTGGTCAAACAGAAACATTATGGGTGATTGTTCCTGACATAAAAAGACAAGTTTGGGAAAGTTTAAGATGGGTAATCGCTATTGCTGCCGTATTTATGCTGATCATCATTGCAGCTTTTTTTGTTACGGTAAAAACTTTATTGAATCAAAAAAAATTAAGTGAAATCAAAAGCGATTTCATTAATAATATGACACATGAGTTTAAAACACCTTTGGCAACAATATCTTTA
>CAIRTF010000028.1 GCA_903881425.1 uncultured Chitinophagaceae bacterium
ACTTTCGCATCGATCAATTCATTAATATCTTTTTCCGAAAGATTATCAAAATCAAATCGTTTAGGAACATTAATAAATAAATCATTCCATTTAATAAACGGACCAAATCTTCCTTTACCTTTTGTTACCGGTTTCTCATCATAAAATGCAATCGGTGCATCGCCTTTTTCTTTGGCAGTAATTAATTCAATAGCTTTACTCAATTCCATTTCATACAAATCTTCTCCACGCGGAATAGAAATAAATTGATCGCCTAATTTTATATACGGACCAAATCTTCCCACATTTACAGAGAGTTCTAATCCATTGTATTCGCCAATGGTTCTTGGTAATTTAAACAAATCCATTGCCTCATCAAACGTAATGGTTTCGATACTTTGCGAGGAATTTAATTTTGCAAATCTTGGTTTTTCTTCATCATCCGGACTGCCAATTTGCACCATCGCACCAAAGCGCCCCATTCTGGCAATTACTTTTTTTCCGGTGGCTTCATCAATGCCTAATTCTCTTTCGCCTTTTGCACGTTCTGCATTTTCTAAAGTATGTTCAATGCCTTCATGAAAAGGTTTATAGAATTCATCGATCATATTACTCCACTTAATTTTACCTCCGGCAATCTCATCAAACTCTTCTTCAATATGTGCGGTAAAACTATAATCCATTACTTTTTCAAAATGCTGTTTCAAGAAATCAGTTACCACCATTCCCAGATCAGTTGGAAACAATTTCGATTTTTCTGCACCTGTATTTTCCTGAATAATTTGTTTTTCTATTTGGTGTTGTGCAGTAAGTTTTAAAATATTCGCATTTCTTTTCACCCCTTCTTTATCACGCTTCTCAACATAATTTCTTTTAACGATGGTTGAAATAGTAGGCGCATAAGTAGAAGGACGACCAATACCTAACTCTTCTAATTTTTTTACCAATGATGCTTCGGTATATCTTGGTGCCGGACGAGAAAATTTTTCTGTTGCCAGCATTTCTTTAAAATCTAATTGCTGATTAACAGAAAGCGGCGGCAACATACCTTCGGTGTCTTCATCATCTTCGTCATCTTTGCCTTCCAAATAAATCTTTAAGAAGCCATCAAACTTCATCACTTCACCTGTTGCGGTGAGTTGATGATTATTGGTAGAGATATTTATTTTAGCAATAGTTTTTTCAAATTCTGCATCACTCATTTGAGATGCAATGGTTCTGCGCCAGATTAATTCATACAATCTTTTTGTTTCATCATCATCAATCGTTTTATTACTCATGTAAGTTGGACGAATGGCTTCATGTGCTTCCTGCGCACTTTCATTTTTATTCTTAAATCTTCTGGGTTGATGATAGTTCTCTCCGTACGAAGAATGAATTTCTTTGCTGATATCTTCCAATGCTGTTTCACTTAAATTAATACTATCTGTACGCATATAAGTGATCTTACCACTTTCATATAATTTTTGAGCGAGTAACATGGTTCTGCTTACACCATAACCTAATTTTCTGGATGCTTCCTGTTGTAAAGTAGAAGTGGTAAAAGGTGCAGCCGGTGTGCGTTTGGCAGGTTTTACCTGAATATCATTTACTGTATAAATAGCGCCTTTACAACTTAATAAAAAATCTTCTGCAGAAGTTTGAGAAGAAAGTTTTGAAGGACCTTCTGCTTTAAAACTTACCGTTTTATCATTAATATCTTTTGCAGTAAATAATGCTTCAACTTTATAACTGCTTTCCGGTATAAATTGATTGATCTCTCTTTCTCTTTCAACAATTAATCTTACTGCAACACTTTGAACACGACCAGCACTTAAACTTCTTTGCATGCCCACTTTGCGCCACAACACCGGACTCAATTCAAAACCTACCAATCTGTCTAATATTCTTCTGGCTTGTTGTGCATTCACCAAATTCATATCAATTTTTCGCGGATTCTGTACTGCTTTTTTAATAGCCGGCGCAGTGATCTCATGAAAGACAATTCTTTTGGTGGTGGCAGGATCTAATCCTAATACTTCAGCCAAATGCCAACTGATACTTTCTCCTTCACGGTCCTCATCCGATGCTAACCAAACTTCAGTTGCTTTTTTTGCCAATTTCTTCAAATCATTGACCACTCTTTCTTTTTCTTCCGGAACAAAATAACGTGGCTCATAATTTTTGGTCACATCAATGCCCATATCACCTTTTTCCAAGTCACGAATATGACCATAACAACTCCTCACATCGAAATCACTTCCTAAAATTTTTTCGATGGTTTTAGCTTTTGCCGGTGACTCAACAATCAATAAATTTTTTGCCATTGTATATTATTATGTAACCAACTTTTTGTACTCTATTCGGCTTCTGTTGCGTCGCACACTTCAACTTTTGTAACACAGATTTTGCAACCTTCAACGATGCAATATTAGTTCAAACATTCAAATCACAAAAAATCTTACTCGCTGATAACGAAGTGAATGATGTCTTTTGCCACGTTATTCTCTTTGTAAATTTTGCTGTGCCCCAAGCCATGCGTAATATAAAAAACAACACTTGGTAAGTTCAGTTGTCGCACTTTTTGTGCATCTTCAAATGGGCAAATGGTATCTGCTGTATCATGCAGCCACATTGTATTTGCTGCGATGAGAGAAATATTTTTGCTTACAGAAATATCTGCATAAGGCATTTGTGCTTTTTCGTGAATCAATTCAATAAAAGAATTCTTCACTTCATCTGTCAATTGAATAAGTTGTAAAAAATTATCAACAGCCCTGGTAGTTTCTGTTGCCGGAGCTATTAAAACCAATTTTTTTAATTCGTTGAGTTTTGTGGCAGCCAATGTTGCGGCTAATCCGCCCAAAGAATGTCCGATGATGGTATGGAACGAACCAAACAACTCATTTGCTTTTAAAATCACCTTGCTATATAATATAGCATTGATCAATTTCCCGTCACTGATTCCATGTCCGGGAGCATCGAAGGCAAATACTTCAAATCCCTCTTTTTTTAACAGCGAAACATATTTTTCAAACTTATAAGCACAGCTATCAAATCCGTGACAGATTAATGCTTTTTTCCCATTCCATTTTTCAGGTTTCCAATGCCAACCTCTGATGGTTAATTCATCTATTACAAAACTTATTTTTTCGGCATGATGAAAAAGCGGCGGCTCCTTTCTTTGCACTTTTCCACTTAATGGCGTGCAGAATAATTCAAATGCTTTCTCTGCGGCCTTTCTGTGAGAAACTAATGCAATGGTTTTAAACTTTGTTGTATAATAATTGAGTGCTATTCGTTGCTTTAATTTCATCTTCATATCAGTCAAAGATAAGTTTGTAGTTTTTGGGAGATATAAAAAATGATCCCCGAAGGGCGAACCATACGGGGATTTATGAGCAAGCAACCGAATAAACAGATGGGTAAAAACGTATTTTGTTTACTTTTTAATTAGTAT
>CAIRTF010000029.1 GCA_903881425.1 uncultured Chitinophagaceae bacterium
CAGAAGAAAAGTGGAATTGATTACCCAATACAAAACGAAATTGGCGTTGGTTCTCAAGGCTCAAAAAATGAAAGAGCCATCAGCGGAGAAACAATTAAGAATGTTTGCATTAAACTCCGAGTAGATAGATTGGGCAATATTTCAAAAGCATAAACTACAATGATCAAACGCACACTCTGCATAGAAAGCCCTTGTCATTTAAAATGTCGTAATGAACAATTGGTGGTTAGTTACGAGCATATAAAAGGTTTAGAAGATCGAGCAGAGAAAACAGTACCTATTGAAGATATTGGAATATTGGTTTTAGAACATCAGCAAATAACCCTCTCCCATTATTTATTAGATAAATTATTAAGCAATAATGCTTCTGTAATTACTTGTAACGAAACAAGACATCCTTCCGGTATGATGTTGCCCTTAGAAAGTAATATACTGCAAAGTGAAAGATTCAGAGCACAAATAGAAGCAACAGAGCCATTAAAAAAACAACTATGGCAACAAACCGTTAAAGCAAAAATTACCAATCAGTTATCGGTTTTAAAAAAATGGGATATACAAAGCAATCTGCTTACTAATTTATCTCAATCAGTAAAAAGCGGCGATGCAGATAATAGCGAAGCCATTGCTGCGGCATATTATTGGAAGAATTTATTTCCGCCTGCATGGCAATTCTATCGCAAAAGAGATGGGCTACCACCTAATAATTTATTGAATTATGGTTATGCTATTTTACGTGCTACTGTAGCAAGGGCATTAACAGGTGCAGGTTTATTACCAACGCTGGGCATCTTTCACCGCAACCGTTATAATGCGTATTGTTTGGCAGATGATATAATGGAACCTTACCGCCCGTTTGTAGATATAATTATAAGAAGTATTATAGACACAACATCGGCAGTAGATGTATTAACAAAAGAATTAAAAGTACAGCTATTAAATCTTCCCGCTAATGATGTATTAATGGATGGCGAAACAAGTCCGTTAATGATTGCTACGCAGAGAACGGCGGCATCATTAGCTAAATGCTATGCCGGAGAACAGAGAAAAATTTTATATCCTACCATGTCATGTTGAGCGAAGCGAAATATCTGTAGCAGATTCCTCACTCTGTTCGGAATGACAAACTAAGTATGATGGAAGCAAATCGTTTAAACGCTTATCGTATTATGTGGGTACTTGTCTTTTTCGATTTACCAACAGAAACAAAAAAAGACAGGAAGATTTATGCAGACTTCAGAAAGAAATTATTAACTGATGGTTTTGCCATGTTTCAATTTTCTATTTATTTAAGACATTGTGCCAGTATGGAAAATGCAGAAGTGCACATTAAAAGAGTAAAAAAGAATTTACCGGAAAAAGGACATATAGGTATAATGACGATTACTGATAAACAATTTGGCATGATGGAAATATATCAGGGTAAAAAACCAGCAGAACCTGTTGATATACCACAACAATTAGAGTTATTTTAATGTCATTCCGACAAAGGGATTAAACTGTTGGGCTATTATACAAATGTTGAGCAGATACCTCGTCTCTCGGGATGACAGATCAGAAAACAAAAAAGTCTTCGTACCGATCTGATACAAAGACTTTTTTAGTCATTTTTTCTTTCTTATTTTCTTTGAAAACACCTGCCGGATAAGGCTTTTCGCTTAAGCTGTTGTTATCAAAGATCGTAAGAACTTAATTTGAAAGCAAATCACAACCCCCTTCAAACGAATTAAAACCATAAGACAGTTGTTATCAAAGATCGTAAGAACTTAATTTGAAAGCAAATCACAACTACAATGCAGTTGCCGCACCTGATGTGCTAGTTGTTATCAAAGATCGTAAGAACTTAATTTGAAAGCAAATCACAAC
>CAIRTF010000030.1 GCA_903881425.1 uncultured Chitinophagaceae bacterium
CCCCAGCCCCTAAAGGGGAGTTTATAATTTAAAAAAGCTGCAATAAAATTATTGCAGCTCAAATATATAGTTTCTTATTTCCTTTATGGATTAGGGCTTACAATCCCAATAAAGTTTTTACAGGATCTTTACCTATCAATAACAATTCCGGATTTTCTAATAATTCTTTTACTCTAACCAAGAAGCTTACACTTTCTCTTCCGTCAATAATTCTGTGGTCATAACTCAATGCCAAATACATCATAGGCCTTATTTCCACTTTGCCATTTATAGCCATTGGTCTTTCTTGAATTTTATGCATCCCTAAAATGGCACTCTGCGGAATATTAATGATCGGTGTGCTCATTAAACTTCCAAATACTCCTCCATTGGTTATGGTAAATGTTCCACCTTGTAATTCTTCAGCAGTTAGTTTACTATCACGTGCTTTTACTGCCAGCTTAACCACTTCACGCTCAATCTCAGCCATACCAAGGCTTTCCACGTTTCTGATAACCGGAACCGTTAATCCTCTTGGTGTACTTACTGCAATACTAATGTCTGCATAATCATGATAGATCAATTCATCTCCATCAATATACGCATTCACTGTTGGCCATTCACTTAATGCAATAGAGCATGCTTTTGCAAAGAAACTCATGAAACCTAAATTAACCCCATGCGTTTCTTTGAACTTGTCTTTATGTTTTGAACGAATATCCATGATGGCACTCATATCCACTTCATTAAAAGTGGTGAGCATGGCTGTTGTATTTTTTGATTCAACCAATCTTCGAGAAATGGTTTTACGAAGATTACTCATTTTTTCTTTGCGCACATTTCTGCTCATCAATTGATTTCCTTCAAAAGCTTTTTTACCCGGATGCGTTAATGCTTCCAACACATCGTTCTTTAAAATTTTACCACCAAATCCCGAAGGAGTGATTTCTGTTGGATTTACTTTTTTATCTGCAATGATGGCGCTGGCAACGGGTGTGGCTTTAACATCAGTTGCTTGTTGCAGGTTGCTGGTTACAGGTTTTGTTGTTTCCGGCTTCTTATTACTTGCAACTTGAGGCTTGGAACTTGTTTCTTTCTTTTCACCAGTTTCATCAATCTGTGCTAACACAGCACCAATATGAATAGTATCGCCTTCTGCAAATAAAGTTTTGAGTGTACCTGCTTTTTCAGCATTTACTTCAAAAGTTGCTTTCTCGCTTTCTAATTCAGCAATCACTTCATCACGCTCAACATATTCACCATCTTTTCTTACCCACTTCAACAAAGTGACTTCACTAATAGATTCACCAACTGTTGGAACTTTAATATCAATCATAATACCCTCCATCTCCCTAAAGGGAGCATTTAAAATCGTTTATAAAATATTCCTAATTCCCCTTTAGGGGTTAGGGGTTTAAATACTAAATGCAGTATCAATAATTTCCAATTGTTCTTGTGCGTGAATTTTAGCATAACCTGTAGCCGTTGCTGCACTTGCTTTTCGGCTAATTACACCAAAATTTATATTTGTTAGATTCATCTTTAAAAAAGATGCTGCACCCATATTTAATGGCTCTTCCTGTACCCAAAACCAAGTTGCTTTATTGTATTTTTTATACAACATATCTAATTGCTTCTGCGGCAGAGGATAAATCTGTTCTAAACGAATGATAGCAATATCAGTTCTGTTTTCTTTAGCCTGTCTTTCTGCTAATTCAAAAAACAATTTACCTGTACAAAACAACACTTTCTTAACAGCAGATGCATCTTTGATAAATATATCGTCAATCAATTCTTTAAATCCGCCTTGTGTAAATTCACTTACATTGCTATAACTTCCCGGATAACGCAAATATGCTTTCGGAGAAAAATTAATCAATGGTTTCCTAAATGGATACGCCAATTGTCTTCTCATTACATGAAACAAATTTGCAGCGGTTGTAATATTGGTAACAATTAAATTCAACTCAGCGCATAATTGTAAATAACGTTCCATTCTTGCACTGCTATGTTCAGGGCCCTGACCTTCATAACCATGAGGCAATAACATAACCACACCATTCATTCTGTTCCACTTTTGTTCACCCGCAGCTAAGAATTGATCAATCATGGTTTGTGCACCATTGCTGAAATCACCAAACTGCGCTTCCCAAATCACCAATGCATCAGGGTTTGCCAATGCATAGCCATATTCAAATCCCAAGACACCATATTCACTTAATAAAGAATTATAAATTTTGAAAGATGATTGGTTCTCTTGAAAATGATCGAGGCGATTATAATATGCATCTGTATTTTCATCACGTAATGTTGCATGACGATGAGAGAAGGTTCCACGGCGAACATCTTGTCCGCTCATTCGCACGGTTTTATGCTCAACCAATAAAGAAGCGTACGCTAATAATTCTCCTGTTGCCCAATCTAATTTTTGTTCGGTCTCTAATAATTTTATTTTATCCTGTAACAGTTTCTCTACTTTTTTTAATGGAGTAAAATCTTTAGGCCATTGCATCAATCCATTAAACAATCTTTCTACTTCTGCTTCTGAAATAGCAGTAACAGGAGAAGCATCGAAATCTGCGGCAGTTGCTTTTCGCAAACTTTTCCAAACCAACTCCGGTGGTTGATAATTATAGGGTAAAGGTTTTTGTTTTACTTCATCCAAACGTTCCTGCAGATCAGCCCAGAATTTTTTCTCCATATCTTTTGCCAATTCCTTTGCATCCGCTTCCCCATTTTCTAATAAAAAATTCGTGTATACTTCACGCGGATTAGGATGTTTGTCTATTAATGCATATAAATGCGGCTGCGTATATTTCGGGTCATCGCCTTCATTATGACCATGTTTGCGATAGCAAACCATATCAATAAAAATATCTGCATTAAATTCTTGACGAAAACGTGTTGCAATCTCTGCGCATTTAACTACGGCTTCAGCATCATCACCATTCACATGCAATACAGGAGCTTGTACCATTGACGCAACCGAAGTACAATAATCGGCACTGCGTGCATCATCAAAATCTGTAGTAAAACCAATTTGATTATTAATCACAAAATGAATGGTGCCGCCTGTATAATAACCATCTAATTTGCACATTTGTAAAATTTCATACACAATACCTTGACCTGCAACAGAGGCATCACCATGAATTAATATTGGTAAAATTTTATCAAAATCACTCTCATACAACACATCTGCTTTAGCTCTTGCAAAACCTAATACAACAGGATCAACGGCTTCCAAATGAGATGGATTGGGCATTAACTTCAAATGAATATTTTTTTCATTGGCAGTTACCACATCACTACCATAACCCATATGATATTTTACATCGCCACTGCCCATGGTTTGATCCACTTTTGCAGTGCCTTCAAATTCACTGAAAATTTGTTCATAAGTTTTGCCCATAATATTCGCAAGCACATTCAATCTTCCTCTGTGTGCCATACCAATTACCACTTCCTGCACACTACTATCTGCCGCAACATTAATCATAGCATCTAACGCAGCAATGGTTGTTTCTCCACCTTCTAATGAAAATCTTTTCTGACCAATATATTTTGTATGAAGAAATTTTTCAAACATTACTCCTTCATTCAATTTTTCCAATATTCTTTTTTTCTTGTCAAGTGATAATGGCTCACTAAATTTTTTTTCTAACTCATTCGTTAACCAATCAACTTTTGTTTGATCGCTGATATATTTAAATTCAATACCAACATTTGTAGCGTAAGTTTTTTCCAGATGTGCTAAAATATTTTTTAAAGAATTTCTGCCTAATCCAATTAAACTGCCAGCATTGAATTCTTTATCCAAATCAGATTCTTTAAATCCAAAAAATGCCAGATCCAAATTAGCACCTCTGTCTTTTCTTGTTCTGATAGGATTTGTTCTGGCAATTAAATGACCTTTATTTCTATACCCTAAGATCATTCTATACACATTAATCTCACTCATCCAATCGATATCGCCGCTTGAAATACTAACAGCTTTTCCATTTGAGGAGGACGCACCATTGGCTATAGCAAAATCAAAACCCTCAAAAAATTTACGCAAATCCGGGTCTGTTTTAGATGGGTTTTTTACAAACTCCTGGTATAAATTTTCAATATAAGCGGGATGTGAATTAGTGATATAAGAAAAATCCTTCATTTTGCGAGGTTAAACTGCTGGTTCTAAAATGTGTGCAAATATCGGATTTGATGGCAGAATAACATAAAAAGCAATTATCCAAATTGTTACGATTTTGGTCATTCTTTTCGCTAAAAAAGCCATGTGGAAATTTTTTTGATATAAATTTCCCTTTTTCACTGAATGCCCTTACCTTTGCCGTCCCGAAAAATTGGGATTTAAAAAGAGAAATAATGGCGAACCATTCAGCTACCAAAAAAGATACCAGACAAGCTGCCAAACGCAGAGACAGAAATAAGTATTATGGAAAAACAACCCGTAATGCCATTCGTGAATTGAAAGCAGGTGATAAAAAAGCTTACGACGAAAGTTTACCAAATGTAATTTCCATGATTGATAAATTAGCTAAACGCGGTATCATTCATAAAAATAAAGCTGCTAACTTAAAAAGTAAGTTATCTAAAAAGAAAGCTTAATTAATTTATTTATTGAATATTTTGAACAGTCATCTAATACATGACTGTTTTTTTATTGCACATTTTGATTGAAATGAATTGTAAAACGATTGATATTGGGTTCGATGGCAGTATAAGACAGCCATGCATTATGCAATGAAACAATTCGATGAACTATCGATAAACCCAAACCAAAACCTTTTACATTTGCTGCATTGGCTCCACGGAAGAACGGTACTTTTAATTTTTCTACTTCTGATGGTTGCAAATGTTCGCCTGCATTATCTACATGCACTTCTAATTTACCTTCATCTGCATCAATTGCAACAGTTACTTTCTTATCTTTTGAATACAACCATGCATTTTTAAATAAATTAGTGAAAGCCACTTTTAATAATGCCTCATTTGAATGAATGATCAAATCATCTTCATTGCTGGGCAATCCAGCAAATTCTAATTCAATTTCAATACCCGGTAATAATTTTCTTGCAATACTAATCGCATCATATAATAATTCATCTATTCTAACAGCAGGCCATTGACGTGAGAATTGAATTTTTTCGTATTGAGATAATAATAATAATGAGTTTGTTAATTCAATCATCCCTTCCTGATCTTCTTTTAAAGAATGTAACACTTTTCTGTAACCATCTTTATCTAAATCTTTTCGCAAAGCCGATTCGGTAAAAGATAACATTGTTGCCAATGGTGTTCTTAATTCGTGTGAAGCATGATGCACAAAGCTTTTTTGTGCTTCAAAACTTTGCTTCAAACGATCCAGCATATAATTGAAATTAATAGCGATCTGCGTTACTTCATTTTTTACTTTTCCTTCATCCAATCTTTCCGACAAATTCATCTCGTTCACTTTCTGCATTTGCCTTCCTAAATTAGACAATGGCTTGAAAGCTGCACGGGCAAAGAGAAAGGAGAAAATGGCAGTTACAAAAAGGCTTGCTAAAAATACGCCTGCCAAAATATATTTTAATGTACTTAATCGATTGATGCCATATCTGTCGATTGCAGAAACTTGAACATACAAACCGGTTCTATCATCATATAAACCCGAAGATTCTCTATTCCCTTCACGATAACGATATTCCCCACTTGGTTCTTTCTGAATACTTGCTAAAAAATCAGCATCAATATGCGTAGTTAAAGTATCCGGTTCTTTGAACAAAATATTCAACCCCGAATCGAACACAACAACATGTTCCTCAAATAAAACATTCTTATGCGATTGATGAAGATTATTCATCAAGACTGCGCTGCTGTCTCTAATTTTTTTGATCTCAAAATATTCCTTTGAAACAGCAAATCCTTCAGAACGCAATCTTCTGAAATGGTCACCGGCTCTGTAATTAAAATACAATACATAAATAGAAGCTGAAGTAGCCAATAAAATAATTGCAACAAAAGAAGTGAAAAGTATGGCGAAACGGAATTTCAGGTTCATGCCAAAAAAATTATTTAATAAAATACCTGAAGCCCGGTTTTGTTTGAATGAGTTTATCCTCAAATGGTTTATCGATCTTGTTTCTTAAAAAACTAATATATACTTCAATAGTATTGGTACCGGTATCAAAATTCAAATCCCATACTTTTTCCAATATTTCTGTTTTAGAAATTACTTTGCCTCTGTTCTGTGCCAATATGTAAGCAACGCAAATTCTTTAGCGGTTAATGGAATTTCTATTTTACCTCTGGTTACAGTTTTAGTTACAAAATCGATAGCCAAATCTTCTATTTCAATTTTCTTCAAGGTTTGTTCGCCGGTATCTGCCCTTTTCAATAAAACTTTAACTCTTGCAAATAATTCATCGAAATGAAAAGGCTTTACAATATAATCATCCGCCCCAACATTAAATGCATCTACTTTATCCTGTACTTCACCCAATGCAGTTAACATGATAATTGGAATAGCACGATTGATAGATCTGAATTCTTTACACAATGCCAATCCGTTTTTATACGGCAAATTCACATCCAATATCACCAAAGAATAATCATGTTGCTTGAACATTTTTTCTGCAATCAATCCGTCAAATGCAACATCAGTTTTGTAGCCATGACCTTCTAATTCTTCCTGAATAATCTGGCTTAATTTAGGCTCATCTTCAGCCAATAATATTTGATATCGTTTTTCCATTTACTTTTAAGTAATTTTTACTGACAATGATTTGGTTTTCCCGGATAAGGGATGGTGTATTGGTAATGTGTTTACTCGGAGATTTAGAGGCAACACGGGACTTTTATAATTTTATAATCAACAAAGTAATGAAAAAACTGATTCTTCCTTTACTTATGATTTGGACATGTGAATTAAATGCTCAAAACTTTTTAACACCCTTTGAAATAGGTAAACGTAATAATACGTCAACTTATTTTGAATGTATCAAATTCTATCAAAAATTAGATGCTGCTTTTTCCACCATTAGTATTAAAACTTTTGGCAAAACCGATGCAGGTTATCCTTTGCATCTGGTATTATTCAGTGCTGACAAGAGTTTCAGCCCGCAGCAATGGCATCAACAAAATAAGATTATCTTATTTGTTAATAATGGCATTCATCCGGGCGAACCAGATGGCGTGGATGCAAGCATGATGCTATTAAGAGATATTGCCACCGGGAAAGTAAAATGCCCAACTAATGTTGTATTGGCTATTATTCCTATTTATAATATCGGCGGCAGCTTAAATCGCGGAAGTTTTTCAAGAGTGAATCAAAACGGACCGGAGAGTTATGGCTTCAGAGGCAACGCACAGAATTTAGATCTGAACAGAGATTTTACCAAGAACGATAGTTACAATGCACAAGCTTTTGCAGAAATATTTCATTGGCTAAATCCGGATATTTTTATGGATAATCATGTCAGTGATGGTGCAGATTATCAATATACCATGACCTTATTAACTACACAACATGATAAATTAAACAGCGAACTCGGCAATTTTTTATATAAAACTTTTGAGCCTGCATTGTTTAAGGGTATGGAAGAAAAAAAATGGCCGATGACGCCTTATGTAAATTTTGAACAAGGTAATCCAGATAAAGGATGGGATGCATTTTATGATCCGCCAAGGTATAGCAGTGGTTATACTACATTATTTCAAACAATTGGTTTTGTTCCTGAAACACATATGCTGAAACCATTTGCAGACAGAGTGCAAGCCACTTATGCTTTAATGCAAACCATGATGGAGCAAGGATCTATCTATGCAAAAGAAATTATTGCAAAAAGAAAATCATCTCTTGCTGCCATTCAACAACAAAAAGATTTTCCATTATCCTGGAAGGTGGATACTACTAAATTTGATCTCATCAATTTTATGGGTTATGAAACCGGCAGAAAGAAAAGTGATGTGACGGGAATGGACAGAATGTTTTACGATCATTCCAAACCCTTCACCAAACAAGTAAAATATTATAACCATTTTGTTGCGGAGAATTTTGTTGCAAAACCAAAAGCATATATTATTCCACAAGGCTGGCATAATATAATTGATCTGTTAAAATTGAATAAGATTGAAATGAAAAGATTGACCAAAGATTCTATTATTGAAGTATCTGCTTATCATATTGATGATTACAAAACCTCTAGCCGTGCTTATGAAAAACATTATCGGCACAGCGATGTAAAACTCAGCAGCAGCAAGCAATCAATTCAGTTCTTAAAAGGAGATTATATTATTTATACCGGACAAATAGCAGATCGTTTTTTAGTAGAGACATTAGAACCCGCCGGCGATGACAGTTATTTTACCTGGAATTTTTTTGATGCTATTCTGCAACAAAAAGAAGGTTACAGCAATTACCGCTGGGAAGATGTGGCAGCAACTTATTTGCAACAACATCCGGAATTAAAAACGCAATTAGAAGAAAAGAAAAAAGCAGATACAAGATTTGCCGCATCTGCTAATATGCAATTAGATTTTGTGTATAAAAATTCACCATATTATGAGCCTGCACATTTGAGGTATCCTGTTTATAGATTGAATTGAAAGTGATTTTATAAAACAATTCTTCAATCAGAAAGCAAAGTTTTTTGTAATAAGATAGTACTAACTGCTTCGGGACTCCTTCTGGACTGCTTTTGGATTTCTTTTGATCAAGTGCAACAATTCTTGCACTTGATTCGAACAAGACCAGAATAAGGTCGGACAAAGTCAAGCAACCAATCAATCCACTTTCTTCACACTACCCATTCCCGAAACACTTTGTGTTAATGTTGGGTTGCCACTGTAATTAACAGAGCCAATACCACTAATGCTAACATCTAATGAAGTGCTCGCAAACACATACGCGCTGCCGGTTCCGCTTAATTGCACTTTCATATTTTCAGTTTTTAAATTACTACCTTTAAAACTACCTACACCACTTATATGAATATCCGCATCTTTTGTTTCTCCGCTAATATCTATACTGCCCACACCACTTAAATGAGCACTTACTTTGGGTGTGTTCACATCAAGATGTATGCTGCCTGCACCACTAACGCCCAATGACAATGCATCACTTCCGGTAAATTTATCCATGCCTTTTATACTGCCTGCACCGGAAATAGAAATGTCTTCTATCTTATCCGTACTTATCCTTACTTTAATACCATTATGAGAAGACAAGTTTGTATTATCTCTTGTTTTAATGATCAGTTTACCTCCCTCTTCATCAGTAATTATATAAGGAAGTAAATTATCATCAGCATCTATTTTTAAGGAAGTTGTTGAACCGGGCGTTAATTCAACATCAAAATTGCCGGATAAATGAATGCGTTTAGCATCACGCACATTGCGTTGTTCAGTAATTGAATGTCCGTTGCCTACCACTCTTTTTTCAAAAACTTCACATGAAGAAAAAACAAAAGCGATCATTAATAAAAGAAAAAATAACTTTCTCATAAATGGAGTTTAAAGGATGATTATGAATTCAAGATAAAACTTATTCGTTAATTTTCTACATCAGTCATCAAAATCCTGAAAAAACTGCACGTTTAATTACCTTCGCCGCATGACAGAAAAAATACTCATTCTCGATTTTGGCAGTCAGTACACACAACTCATTGCACGTGCTGTGCGTGAAGCCAATGTGTATTGCGAGATTATTCCTTACCATAAATCATTTACGATTGACACAACTTTAAAAGGAATTATTTTAAGCGGCTCTCCCTTCAGTGTAAACGAAGAAAATGCACCTGCTGTTGATATACTATCTTTTATAAACCAATTACCTGTGTTGGGTATTTGTTATGGTGCGCAATTAACGGCAAAAGAATTTGGCGGAAGAGTCGACAAAAGCAATAAGCGTGAATATGGCAGAGCCAAAATGAAAAAAATAAAAGAGGATGTTTTAATAAATGATGTGAATGATGATTCGCAAGTTTGGATGAGTCATAGTGATTCGATTGTTGCATTGCCGGAAGGTTTTGAGATATTGGCTACTACAGAAAGTATTCCTGTTGCAGCCTTTAAAAAAACAAATGGGGGGAAACAGATGAGAGATGACAGTCATCCACTTTATGGTTTGCAATTTCATCCCGAAGTATATCATTCAACCGAAGGAAAAAAGATCATCAAAAATTTCTTAGTCAATATTTGCGGATGTAAGCAAGAATGGACACCTGCATCATTTGTTCACGAAACAGTTGAACAATTAAAAAAACAAATTGGTGATGCACATGTGATTATGGCATTGAGTGGTGGTGTGGATAGTACTGTTGCGGCAACATTGATCGGCAAAGCAATCGGCAAAAGATTACACGGTATTTTTGTAGACAATGGCGTATTGCGCAAAAATGAGTTTGAACAAGTATTGGAAACATACAAACAGTTGGATCTGAATATAACAGGTATTGATGCCAAACAAATTTTTTATGATGCTTTAGCCGGTAAAACAGATCCAGAAGAAAAAAGAAAGATTATCGGCAAATTATTCATTGATGTATTTGATCGAGAAGCAAAAAAAATTAGTGAAGCAAAATTTTTAGGTCAGGGTACTATTTATCCGGATGTAATTGAAAGTGTGAGTGTACATGGACCATCACAAACCATTAAATCACATCATAATGTGGGTGGATTGCCGGATACGATGAAATTAAGTTTGGTTGAACCATTGCGTTTTTTATTTAAAGATGAAGTAAGAAAAGTGGGATTGGAATTAGGTATTCCGAAAGATATGATCAATCGCCATCCATTTCCCGGTCCGGGTTTGGCGATAAGAATTTTAGGAGATATTACTGCAGATAAAGTAAAACTTTTACAGGATGCCGATGATATTTATATTAAAGGATTGAAGCAATACAGTCTGTATGAAAAAGTGTGGCAAGCAGGAACCATTTTATTGCCTGTGAAAAGTGTTGGCGTGATGGGTGATGAAAGAACTTATGAATTTACTGTTGCATTACGTGCGGTTACAAGTGTTGATGGAATGACAGCAGATTGGGCACATCTGCCATATGATTTTTTAGCGCATATTTCGAATGAGATCATCAATAATGTAAGGGGCATTAACAGAGTAGTATATGACATCAGCAGTAAACCACCTGCTACGATTGAATGGGAATAAGCTTTACACGAATTATTAAAATTTACATCATGCACTTTGTTGCTCGTTTATTTTTTATAGTGTGTTTTTCAGCACTTGCTTTATGTTTAAAAGCGCAAACTACTCATTATAAAATTGCAGTGTTCGCTCCTTTGTTCATTGATTCTGCATTTGACAATAATAATTATAAAGCTGGAAGTAATATCCCTAAAAACATTTTACCGGGTTTAGAATTTTACAATGGTGTAATGTTAGCTATTGATTCATTACAAGCAGAGAAGCAATCCTTAGAAGTAAATATTTACGATACCAAAAGCAGCAAACAAAACATTTACAGCATCATTAATAAACAAGAGTTGAATAATGTTTCATTAATCATTGCTTCGTTTACCAACAAAGCAGAAACTAAAATGTTGGCCGATTATGCGTTATCTAAAAAAATTCCCATCTTATCTGCTACTTATCCTAATGATGCCGGCATCACTAATAATCCTTATTTTATTCTCATTAATTCAACTTTGCTTACGCATTGTGATGAGTTGTATAAACATCTTCAACACTTCTACTCCACAGGTAACATCGTCTTTGTAAGAAGGAAAGGTGCGTTAGAAGACGTGATTCAATCTGTTTTTTTTGAACTGAATAAAAACACTCCTGCCATTCCTTTGAAAATGAAGAATGTTGAATTGACAGACACTTTCACCAATAAACAATTGTTAGATAATTTAGACAGCAACAGGCAAAACATTGTGGTTTGTGCAACTATTGATGAATCATTTGGTTTACGATTAATAAAAACATTGGCGCAATCAAAAAATTATCCATCCATTGCCATCGGAATGCCCACTTGGGATGGCTTAAAAGAATTAGATAATAGCGATTATAAAGGAATAGAAATTGTTTATTCAACGCCGTATAATTTTAACCGAACAGATAAATCAGCCATACAATTTAATCAATCCTATCGATCTAAATACAATGGCGAGTGATATGGCATTCAAAGGATTTGAGAGCATGTATCATTTCTCTAAACTATTAATTCAGAACGGGAATAATTTCATCAATCATTTAAAAAAGAATGATCAAAAATTTTATGTTTAAAAAGTTTGAACAACTTACTCAGCCGTTTTCAGAAGCCGTAGACTCAATACCGCATCATCATTTTTGGAAATTCGCCTGGGGTTGCGCTAAAGGGTTTCGTCCTTACTTGGCGG
>CAIRTF010000031.1 GCA_903881425.1 uncultured Chitinophagaceae bacterium
CTTCTCTCTTCCCAGGACCCTCTCCATTTTCCCTTACTGTTCCTACATATTTACCAAAGAAGGTAAGTACAATACTATAGTTTGGCTCTACTACCATTAATCCCTTAATTAATAAAACAGCAAAAAGAATAAATAAAACACCAAAGAAAATTACGCCTCCGCTTGGAGTTGCGTTTTGTGCTGTGGTAATAATTCCATATAAACCAGTAATAAAAGACAAAAGAGCTATTAAGGCTGCCTTATAGCCATTCATTGGGTTCTTTAATTTTTCCATAGTAGTAATTTGATATTATAATGATATTATAAAACTAATCAAAATTTTAATATTAATTTAAATTTTTTGTTAAAACTAAAAAATTAGTTGTTAAACTAAAAAATTAGTTATAGGTTTGTTTTCATAAACCAAAAACAATGAATAAACCATTAACAAAAGCTGAGGAACAAGTAATGCAGGTGCTTTGGAAATTAGAATCTGCATATCTAAAGGACATTGTAGATGAAATGCCAGCACCCAAACCGCATAGTAATACAATTGCGACTATCATTAAAATCTTAATTGACAAAGGATATATTAACCATGAGGTACATGGAAGGGTACATTGTTATGCTCCAGTTATTAGTAAAGAAGAATATTCTTCGTCTAGCATCAAATCATTGGTAGAAGGATATTTTGAGGGTTCTTTTGCTGATGTAGTTTCCTTCATGGTAAAACAAAAGGACTTAAAAGTGGCTGATTTAGAATTACTCCTACAAGAGATTAAAAAGAAAAAATAACTACCATGATTACAATTCTATTTTATTTATTGAAAGTAGTTTTATGTAGTGCTTTATTATATACTTACTACTGGTTTGTATTAAGAAACAAGAAGTTTCATCAGTACAATAGGTTTTATTTAATGGGCATATCTGTTCTTTCATGGATAGTGCCTCTCATTACAATTCAAATAGTAAAAGAACAAGATATTGCTTCTTCCAAAGTTTTAAATTTTGCAAATTTTATTTCAGAAAATAATAGTTTATTAGAACAAGAAATTATTGAAAATACAGCAAATTATAAATGGGATAATCTTCTAATAATAATTGGAATTATAATATCATTATTTTTTATTATAAGGTTTGTTAAATCATTATGGGATATTAGAAAATTGATAAGGCTATATCCTTTAAAAGTATTGAAGGGCATGAATTTGGTTATGACAGATGTAAAAGGAACTCCATTTTCTTTTTTCAAATATATTTTTTGGAATACAGCCATTGATTTAAGTAGTGATGTAGGAAAGAAAATTCTTGCACACGAAGTGGTTCATATAGAAGAAAAACATTCTGTTGATAAACTTTTAATTGAATTACAACTATTGATAGGTTGGTTTAATCCTATAGTTTGGCTTATTAGGAATGAATTGTATCTGATACATGAGTTCATTGCCGATCAAAAATCTATTGAAAATCAAGATTCGGGTGTATTAGCGAAATTATTGCTTGCTTCAGCATATCCTAAACAACAACATTTATTAACAAATACATTTTTTTATTCACCAATTAAACGACGATTATTTATGTTAAATCAAAACAAAAAAACAAAATTCAGTAATTTACGCAGACTGTTTGTTTTACCAATCACAATTTGCGTAGTTCTTTCTTTTTCAATTAAAACAATCGAAGTAAAGGCATCAGCAATTATTAGAGAAAAATTTGAAAAAACCAGTATCGAAATCCAAAGTGAATCCGACACAATACCAAAAGTCAAACCACTTATTTTTGTAGATGGCGTTAAGATGACTGAAAAGAAAATGAAAGCAATATCTCCAAATGATATTGAATCAGTGAATGTGTTAAAAGGAGATCAAGCAATAAAAAAATACGCTGAAGATGGTAAAGTTGGAGTGATAGAAATTAAATTAAGGCGCAAGAATTAATTTTCTACTTTCCCGATTATTCCCGAAAGTCCCTAGCACTTGAAAACCCTTGCAGTAAAGTAAGGGTTTTTTAATATCAAATATATAATAGGGTACAGTTGAATTTACCAATCTGCTACACACTTTTGCTACACACTTTACAAAAATCCAGTCCTGTACGAAATAGGGTAAAAACAAAAACCCTTGATAGACAAGGGTTTCAAGAAGGTGGTGGTCTCGCCAAGAATCGAACTTGGATCTAGTGTTTAGGAAACACCTATTCTATCTCTTTGATTATCTAGTAGTTCTGCAAGGAACATACTTATAATTGCTAGTTTTCACTCAACTTATTTTCTACTGAAAGGATGTAATTATAGATATAAACTGACTAAAATTCATGATATGAGGTTACCCCAAGTGCTGCAACTTTGGTGCGTAAGGGGAGCAGATTAAAAGAGATACAAATTTTGTGTCTCTTTTTTGTTAGTTTAATCATACATCAAAATCCTTTCACTTTACTCATATCTCTTTGCAACCAATTTTCTTTGGGATAATGTGCATTTTTATTGATGGTATGAATCGCATATGCTTGTCTTGATCTTCCCGAAGTATTTGGCAAACTGTAATGTGGTAACAACCCATGTAAAACAATACAAGTTCCTTTTTTAACTTCTAAAGGAATCATTCCTTCCATTGAATAAGGTTCAGCATTTAATTCAATCATTTCTGTTCCACCACTTTGTTTTCTTTTAAACCAAGAACGCAATGAAGTTTGATGTCCGCCCGGCTTTACCCATAAACAACCAGTCTCAATAGTTGCATCTTCCAATGCAAACCAAAAGCCAATACATGATCCGGGTTCGGTATATAAAAATGTAGCATCTTGATGAATATCTACTTTGCCGCCAATTTGTGCATGTTTAAAGATCATCATACTTTGAATTAATAACTGGTCTTGCAGTTCTAACACTTGAATTAATTCTTTCATTTGCGGTGAACGGGAAAAATGATTAAATACATCGTCGAGATCATGCATAGCATGACCAATTTTATTTAATGAATAAAACAGCTCTTTCTTCAAATTACCTATTTCATCAAAAGCATCTTTTTCAAAAAAGAAAGAAATTTTATCGCCGGAGTTTAAAAAATAATCATCGCTGGTTCTTGTTTGATTGTCGGTTTGAAAAACAGAAGGATGGCCGGAATAATCAAATCCCTCAGCCAACTCTTTGCCACGCAGCATCAAATCATCGCAAGCTTTTGATGTATTAAAATTTTCTAAAACAAGAAAACCATCTTTATTAAATTGTTCTAAAACTGTCAAGGCCAAATAGATTTTATTTAAAAAAATGAAATGCTTTCTCTAAATTATAGCATATAGTTAAGGAAATGAAATCAAATAACCGATGAGATAAAATAAAAATTTTTCTTTTCAATATTCTTATTTTACTTGCAACATGATTCCTGTTAATAAATTAATCATTATTACAGCACCATCCGGTGCAGGTAAAACTTCCATCACTCATTACTTATTAAATAAATATCCGCAATTGGCTTTTTCTGTCTCTGCAGCGACAAGACCGCCTCGTGGAGATGAAAAAAATGGTGTTGATTATTATTTTATGAGCGTGGAAGAATTTCAACAAAAAATTAATAATAATGATTTTATTGAATGGGAAATGGTTTATCAGGGAAAATACTACGGCACTTTAAAAAGTGAAATTGAAAGAATTTGGTCTGTTCAAAAAACACCTATGTTAGATATTGATGTAAAAGGTGCCATACATGTGCAACAACAATTTCCACAAAATTCTTTATCCATTTTTATTGAACCCCCCGGTGTAGATATATTGAAAAAAAGATTGGAGAGTCGTGGTACGGAAACGCCTGAAAGTATTACTACCAGAGTAAATAAAGCGAGTTACGAAATTTCTTTCAAACATCATTTCAATGTTTCTATTGTTAATGATGATTTGAATAAAGCTTGTACACAAGCAGAAGAGGTGATCAAGAAATTTTTGGGATGGTGAGATAGTCTTTAGTTTATTTTTTCAATATTGCATCTTCACTTATAACCTATAACTTACAACTTATAACTTCGCCGTATGAGTTTTCAAAACAAAACAGTTTTTATTACCGGTGCCAGCAGAGGAATTGGTAAAGCCATTGCTTTAAAATTAGCAAAAGAAGGGGCTAATATTGTTATTGCAGCAAAAAGTACTGAAGAAAATCCAAAATTAGGCGGAACAATTTTTACTGCTGCTGCAGAAATGGAAGCAGCTGGTGGTAAAGCATTGGCAGTACAAACGGATATTCGTTTTGAAGAACAAATTCAATCAGCTGTTGAACAAGCAGTTGAACAATTTGGTGGTATTGATATATTAATTAATAATGCATCTGCTATTCAATTAACGGGAACAGAACAAACAGAAGCCAAGCGTTTTGATCTGATGCACAGTATTAATGTGCGAGGTACTTTTTTAATGACCAAACATTGCATTCCTTATTTAAAAAAAGGAAGCAATGCACATATTCTTACTTTGTCTCCACCTATCAGTATTACTTCAAAATGGCTGGCTCCACATGTTGCCTATACCATGACGAAATTTAATATGAGTATGATGGCATTGGGATGGGCTGCTGAATTTAAAAAAGATGGTATTGCTTCAAACGCTTTGTGGCCAAGGACTACAATAGATACTGCTGCAGTAAGAAATTTATTAGGTGGTGAAGCTTTAGCTAAAATGAGCAGAACAGTGGATGTATTGGCAGATGCTGCTTATTTTATTTTAAACAAAACCAATTTACAATACACCGGTAATACTTTTATTGATGAAGAAGTTTTGGCAAAAGAAGGCATTACTGATTTATCTAAATATGCAGTAGTGCCCGGTAATCAATTATTTCAGGATCTGTTTGTTTGATTATTCTTCTTCAAACTTCTCGGGCCTCATTTGCGGAAACAATAATACATCTTGAATGGAAGCTTGATTCAATAACATCATACACAATCTGTCAATACCAATTCCAATACCCGATGTTGGGGGCATACCATATTCCAATGCACGTAAAAAATCATTGTCAATGAACATCGCTTCATCATCACCGCGTTCCATTAATTTAACTTGTTCTTCAAAACGTTCACGCTGATCAATCGGGTCATTCAACTCACTGTATGCATTCGCGATTTCCTTTCCGTTTATCATTAACTCAAAACGCTCTACCAGTCCGGCTTTGCTGCGATGCTTCTTCGTTAACGGACTCATCTCCACCGGATAATCAATAATAAAAGTTGGTTGTACATATTTGTGTTCACTGGTGGCACCAAAAATTTCATCAATCAGTTTTCCTTTACCAATATTAGGTGCAACATCAATATGCAATTGTTTACACACTTCACGCAAACCTGTTTCATCTTTATCAGAAATATCAATGCCTGTATTTTCTTTGATAGCATCAAAAATAGAAATGCGTTTAAATGGTGCTTTAAAACTTACTAATGTTTCACCAATGGTAACATCTGTTGTGCCGTGTAATGCGATGGCAGCTTTTTCAAACAACTGTTCGGTTGTTTCCATCATCCAATAATAATCTTTGTAAGCGGTGTACCATTCTAAAATAGTGAACTCAGGATTATGTGTTCTGTCCATTCCTTCATTTCTAAAATTGCGACTGAATTCATACACCCAATCAAATCCGCCAACGATCAATCTTTTTAAATACAATTCATTTGCAATTCTTAAATAAAAGGGAACATCCAATGCATTGTGATGTGTAATAAATGGTCTGGCTGCTGCGCCACCTGGAATAGATTGCAATACCGGTGTATCTACTTCCAAAGCACCGCGTTCATTTAAAAATTCACGAATGGTATTCACCAATTTTGTTCGCTTAGCAAAAGTTTCTTTTACTGAAGGATTGATAATTAAATCTGCATAACGCTGGCGATAACGAAATTCGGGATCGGTCACTTCATCAAATACATGTCCTTCCTCATCACGTTTTACAACGGGTAAGGGTTTTAAACTTTTGGTTAATAGGGTTAATGTTTGTGTATGAATAGATGTTTCTCCGGTTTTAGTAATGAAAACAAAACCGGTTACACCAATAATATCGCCAAGATCCAATCCATGTTTTACAACATTATCCCAAAAACTTTTATCTTCTTCGGGACAAATATCATCACGCTTTACATATAATTGAATGATGCCCTTGCTATCTTGAATTTTAATGAAGAATACTTTGCCTTTATCATTGATACTCATGATTCTTCCTGCCACACAAACAGCAGCGAATTGATCTTTAGTTTCTTCGGAAAATTTTGATTTGATATCTGCAGAATAATGTGTTACCGGAAACAAAGGTGCCGGATAGGGATTAATACCCGCCTCCTGTAATTTTTTTAATTTATCACGACGAATAATTTCTTGCTCACTCAAATATTGACTCATTTCAAAATACGATTTACGATATTAGAATTATAAATTGCTTGCAAAGATAAGTTTTGAAAGATGATTATGGAGTTTTATAAACATTCTCATTATAACGTATCATTATTTTTTTAAGCTGTTCTTCACTTGCTCTTGTCCAACCAAATTGCTCATACAAACCATGTGCGTCTTTGGTTCTTAATATCCAACCTCTTAAAGTCTGCAATTCAGGATGTGCATGAATGGTTTGCATTAACCATTTTGACAAGCCCTTGCCTCTATATCCTTCTACAATAAACACATCGCCCAAATAAGCGAACGTTGTTTTATCGGTAATTAATCTGGCAAATCCAATTTGCTTATTTTGATGAAAAACTCCAAAACACAAAGAGTTTTCCGCTGCTTTTTCAACTATTTCAAATGGAATATTTTGAGCCCAATAAGACTCTTTGGATAAATAATCATGAATAACATTCAATTGAAGTTTATTAAAATCAGTTGAAATTAAATATTCACCTTGTTCTGTTTCATAAACCTTATTCATTGAATAATTTTTGATAGATAGATTGTTTGGAAAATTCGATCATATCTCCGGGTTGCACGTTTTCTAAGGTAATATTTTCTATTCTATATCGTATCAATCGCAATGTGGGAAAGCCAACTTTTGCCGTCATCTTTCTAACTTGTCTGTTCTTTCCTTCGGTTAAAATTAATCGTATCCAGGGTGCAGGAATTTCTTTTCTGAATCTGATAGGTGGATTGCGTGGCGGAATATCGGGTAACGCATCTAATAAATACGCAGTACATTTTTTAGTTCGATAATTTCTTCCATCAATATTTATATCAATACCATTTTGTAATTGCTGTAAAGCTTGTGATGTAATATTTCCATCTACCTGTACATAATATTCTCTTTCATGTGCAAAAGATGGATGTAATAAACGATGATTAAGTGAAGTATCATTTGTAAGTATCAATAATCCTTCCGAATCGTAATCTAATCTGCCAACAGGATAAATATCTTTAGCCACATCAAAATAATTTTTCAATGTTTGTTTTTGCTCGTCTGTTGAAAATTGAGAGAGCACCTGATATGGTTTATAAACAATAAAATATTGAAACATAATGCAAAATAAAAAAGTCCCGCAGAAGCGGAACTTTGTATATGGATGGGTTAGTAAGTACCGGGAAATAAATTTCCCTACACAATATTATAAATAGTTTTATCCAATACAAAAAAAATTAAAAGAATTTTATTAACATTTTTAACGCAAATGTGAATTGTAGTATTTATTATAAATGGTTGCTGATTGATTTTATTGAAGCAATAAAACTCGTTCGATGATTTTTTTTAAAAGGCAATCTCTTAAAACATTGATGAATAAAGGGTTTCATTCATATTCAAAAAAGTGAATGATACAATGTTATATCATTGATTAATAAAAATCATTAATGAGAAACTTCACTACTAAGCCATTTTAACTTTGTAAAAAAAACTTCCATCAATACTGCACTTATTACCTTTGATACACACTAAAACATGGATTATGCAATTTCCTTCACCTGTTGCTGCATCATGGATCGCTGAATTGATTGATGCAGAATTATTAGGTAACAGCAATGCTTTTGCAAAAGGTATCAATGAAATACATAAAGTTGAAGATGGTGATTTAGTGTTTGTAGATCATCCAAAATACTATGATGCTTGTTTGCAAAGCAAAGCATCATTTATCATCATCAATAATAAAGAAGTGATTATTCCAGAAGGGAAAACTTTATTATTTACCGCAGAACCTTTTGAAGCGTATTTAAAAATCGTTAATCATTTCAGACCATTTGTTGCTAATACAAAACCAATCAGTGATTCTGCAATTATTGGAAAAGGAACTGTTATTATGCCGAATGTTTTTATTGGCGATCATGTTACAATCGGAGAAAATTGCATCATTCATCCTAACGTAACTATTCAGCATCATTGCATCATTGGTAATAATGTTATCATTCAATCAGGAACAGTTATCGGTGGTGATGCATTTTATTATAATAGTAAAAAGAACCGCGAAGTTTGGTATAAAAGAATGAATAGTTGCGGCAATGTAGTGATAGAAGATAATGTGGAGATTGGTGCAAACTGTACCATAGATCGTGGCGTAACCGCTTCTACAAAAATTGGCAAAGGGACCATGATGGATAACTTAATTCATATTGGGCATGAAGTGGAAATTGGAAAAAATTGTTTGCTTGCATCGCAAGTGGGCATTGCGGGTGCAACCACATTAGAAGATGGGGTGACTTTATGGGGGCAGGTTGGTGTAAATAAAACAATCACCATCAAATCAGGTGCTGTGGTAATGGGACAAGCCGGTGTAACCAATACCATTGAGGGCAATAAAGTATATATGGGCACACCTGCTATTGATGTAAGAGAAAAAAGAAGGGAATTTGTTTGGGTGAAACGTATCCCTGAATTATGGAAGAAAGTAATGGAATCATAAATGATATTTCTCTTTCAGCTCACCGCAAATTCTTTTGATCGATTCTTTAATGGGTCGGTATTCGAAATTTAATAAATAAGTGTTGATTTTGCTGTTATCAAAATACACTTTTGCTTGTGCTGTTTTGGCTGTCTCTTTTGTAAGCAATGGTTCTTTTCCGGTTAATTTTCCTTTGATGGCTTCTAAACGCCAAACGATCGAGGCTAAAAACGGCGTAACTTTTTTGTGGGGTGGTTTTTTATTGAATGCTAATGCAATCTCTGTAAAAATTTCTTTATAAGAAACATTCGCTGCACTTAAAATAAATCTTTGTTCATTGATGGTTCCGTTCATTAATTTAATCATTATTTCTACAACATCCATCACATCCACAAAACCGCTTACTCCGTTTGTGTACCAAGGAAATTCATCATAGACCGATTTAAAAATACTTGATGAGCCGTTTTCCCAATCACCACAACCTAAAATAATTACCGGATTTACGATTACCGCTTTCAATCCTTCGCCAATACCTCGCCATACTTCCATTTCAGCGAGATATTTTGTTTTACCGTATTCACTATTACTTGTTTCTTCGCTCCAATTCATCCGCTCGTTGATCTTTTTATCTTCTCTTATTCTTCCCAAAGCAGCAACAGAACTTACAAACAATAATTTTTCAACGCCTTTATTTAAACAGGCATTTACTACATTGGTTGTTCCTTCTACATTCGTTTGGTGTAATAATTTTTTCTTTTTAGGATTGAAAGAAACGATTGCTGCACAATGATATACTTTAGTAACATCTACAAGCGCTTCTTCCAATGAAATGATATCCAGAATATCTCCTTTTATCCAATCGACGCCTTCCAATTCAAACGGAATAGTATTACGATATAGGGCCTTTACAGACTCACCACGTTTAATCAATTCTTTCACTAAATGTGAACCCACTAAACCCGAAGCACCGGTAACTAATATCATGAAATTAGATTGAGACGATGAATGTTTGATTATTATCCATTGCATTTTTCGCAGATTCCGCTCACTACCACATCTGCTCTCTTTTCAATAAAACCCTTTGGCAGTTTCACTTCCGGAATAGTACTGTTCTCTAAACAATAGGTTGTACCGCATTCGTCACAAATAAAATGTACATGATCATCATGATGATGACCTTCTGCACATTCATCTTTACATAAAGCATATAAAACCGAATTATCTGCTGTTGGAATAGAATGAATAATACCTTTTTCTAAAAAAGTTTGTAATGTTCTGTAAATAGTTACCCGATCAAAATGTTCGCCTGTTTTCTTTTCAATATCAGCATGCGCTAATGCGGCATTCGTTTTTTGAAACAGTTCCAGAATTTTTTTTCTGCTGTCGGTTACACTTAACTGACTCCGTTTTAAAATATCTGCAATATCATTTTTCATCATCCCCTTTTTTATGGATTATTAAATGCACCATTTACAAAGTTGGCTCTTTTTTCTTTCAATAACCCCTTAATATCATTTTTCAATTTCTCCAATTCTTCGTTTTTTAAACCATCATATACGCCACCACGTACAATACCATTTTTATCAATCAGCGCAAAGAATTGTGTATGCAAAAAATCATCTTTAATATCATTCACCGCATTTTTAGGATCATCAACACCATAACTGAATCTCGCCATTTTATATAAACTATCTTTTCTGCCGGTTAAGAATATCCATTTTCTGGTATCTACTTTCAAAGAATCGGCATAATGTTTTATTCTGGGAACAGAATCTCTTTCCGGATCGCATGAATGAGACAGAATCAAAAAATCAGGTTCATCTTTGAACGCCTCATAAATTGTTTTCAAATTATTATTCATTCTCGGACAAATCCCCTTGCAGGTAGTAAAGAAATAATTTACTACACATACTTTGCCAATCATATCTCCATTGGTAACAG
Source organism: uncultured Chitinophagaceae bacterium (assembly GCA_903881425.1). Classification (GTDB taxonomy): domain Bacteria; phylum Bacteroidota; class Bacteroidia; order Chitinophagales; family Chitinophagaceae; genus CAILAF01. Next base: position 10,741 of record CAIRTF010000031.1, read on the forward strand.
CCACTCCGTTTTGATTAGTAAAAGAAAAATTTTGCACAGTACCGCGTTGCGGCAAAATACTCTGACTTAAAATATTTGTTCCTCTAAAAACAAACAATAAAAACACAATTACCAACACCACAAAAAACAAACTATATCCTAAAAACTTTTTATTCATACTATTAATTGTATGGCGAAGTTAGGAGATGTAGCTTGTTTGCGTTTTACGATAATAAAAAACAATGAATTTATTTGCAACAATGTTGCATATGATTATCTTTGCGAAATGCTTAATCAGAAAATAAATTGGGATGCTATGGGTGTTGCTGCTTCAATTGCCTGCGCTATTCATTGTGCAGTACTTCCGCTTGTACTAAACAGTTTACCATTATTCGGCATTGAAATTATTCACAATATTTTGTTTGAATATGGAATGATACTACTTGCTTTTTTAGTAGGCGTTTATTCATTATATCATGGATGGAAAAAACATCATCACAATTGGAAGCCACTTATTATTTTCTCTGCAGGAATAATTTTTTTGTTAATGAAACAAATTGCAGTCGACTTACATATTTGGTTCTTGATTCCGGCAGTGATATTAATTATCACTGCTCATTATTATAATTATCAATTTTGCAGATTACATAATCATGCACATAGAGATGATTGCAATCACTAATCTCTATTCATCATTTTTTCGAAGGTTTCCTTTTTGATAATTCTTTGCGATTTTATATTGATCAAAAAGTCTTTCTACATAATAGCCAAATTCAAGATCATTTAATCTTTGCATGATATCATAAGAGGGTCTGTATTTTAACATGAATGTATCTAATTCAGGTGATTGTAATTTAGTGATCTTGCGAACAAACAATTTACTAAAACGATGATCGATATATTTATCCTGCTCTTGCTGTATCAAACGTTTTTGAAGATTTTCTAAATTTCTATTTCGTCGAAACCTAAACATGTTAATCAATTCATCTAAATCAAATCCAACAGTTAAACCGCCGGGATTAAAGCCCGGATTGGAACTCAGCTTGATGCCGGGTTTTTTGAAATCAAAATATTTTGCATTATCTCTTCTGTTCTGTAAAGAATCTAATCTGTAATTATGATTGCGTACCGCCACATCGGGAAGGTCGGTGGCTTTAACATGTATCATTACATTGAATGATTCGATATTACTGATTGTATCGATAGGATATTTAACAGTAGTTTTATTTAATAAGGAAAACCAGATAGAATCTGTAGAGCGAACAGTTAAAACATATCTTCCGGATGAATCCGTTAATGTTCCCCTGCCCGATGTGCTTACTACTGCAACGGCTTCCAATGGTCTTCTTGCCGAAATATCATACACAGTTCCGCTGATAGTGATATAGCTATATTTTTTTTGCTGTGCAAGCAGTGTATTAGCAATAATCAATACAATAATAAATAAGTAAAATTTTTTGGCCAACCTTTTCAATTGAGCTGTAATATTAAATGCTAATGGGCAGAATAATACATAGCTTATATAAGAATTAACGCTTTTTTGCAAATTAGTAAGTCAATATCAGAATTTTGTTTCAAGTATGTATGGTAACATGGCCCGCCATGTTGGCCAATCATGATTGATATCTGCACCCCAAATATCCAAATCATGCCAAATGCCTTTATCCCAGAGCACTTGAGAGAATCTTCTGTTTGCTTCTGGGTCTTCGTAAGATCCGCTGCCGGTATAGATATGAATATGATGACTTGCTTTTATTTTATCTAAATACCAATCATCCTTCAAATTGGGAATATAATGAATAGGGCTGTTGAAATAAACCTGTTCATCCCAATAACCTTTTGTGTATTCAGTCAAATCATATACACCGCTCATGCTAATTGTTCCGTTAATAATATCGGGGCGTTTTAAAAATAAATTCATGGCATGCAATGCGCCTAAACTTGCTCCGCATGTATACACATAGGTTTCATTGCTGCTGGCATTTCTAATAAACGGAACTACTTCATTAAATACATAATTATTGAATTGATTATGACGAATGGCTTTATGCTCAGGTAACATTTCATTACTCATCCAACTTTCTTTATTGATACTATCAATACTGAACACTTTTATTTTTCCTGCATCAATCAATGGAGCTAATGCATCCATCATCTGAAATCTTTCATACTCCAAATAATCTGCTCCGGCTGTTGGAATTAATAAAACCGCAAATCCATAATAGCCATATGTTACTATCGGCATTTCTTTATTTAATGACGGACTGAACCATGAGGTTATTTGTTTTTCCATAAACTTTTTTAGTGATGTTGATAGATCAATCAATACAATTTTTTTTGATCTCTTTCCAAAGATCTCGATAACATTGGGCTGCATAACTGCTGGCAGCATAGGTTTCAAGCGGAGACTGATGTGTGCCCATTTTTTCAATATCGCTCAAATACGGAATATAACTTTTAAAGAAAACATGATCTCTGTAAAAAGCACTCATGGTTTCGTGATGTAAATTTTTTCTGTGATCAACCATACTGAAAAAACATTTCAGCTTTTCTTTATCTAATTCATTCTCTTCAAAGTAATGAAGTACAGTTTCAAAAGAACGAATAGATAAAGTAGTTGGAATATTCGGCATCAATACCCAATCAACTGCATTAAAAATATTATCATGCAGTAAAGAAATGCCGGGAGGTGCATCTAATATCACTACATCAAAATCTTTTTTTAATCCCGCAATCAATCCGTGTAATTTTCTTTTGGATTGCTTCATCTCACTCAGTAAAACATCTGCTTGTCTTGCTGAAAGATCTGCAGGAATAATTGATAGGTTGGAATATTTTGTTGGCTGAACAGCATCTATCAAATCCATTTCATTATTCAATAATTTTTTAGATTCATTTTTTACCGAAGCCTCCACGCCTAAGTAAAAAGAAGAAGATCCTTGCGGGTCTAAATCCCATACCAATGTTCTGTAATTATCTTTTGCAGAAAGATAGGCAAGATTGATGGAGGCTGCGGTTTTGCCAACACCGCCCTTCAGGTTGTATAATGCGAGTGTTACCATAGACTATAAATATACAAAACCTTTAAAATAAAAAAAGGGCCAGGATAAAAATCCAGCCCCGCTTATAAAAATCCAATATCCTATGAAAAACCATGGTAAAGGTATTAAACAAATGATACCGAGTGTCACCCGAAAGAATGATTTTGGATTAAGAAACCATATAAATCGGTGTGCTTTGATTAAACCCGTATTAAAACCAAGTTCTTATTTTTACCAAAGCAGCAGTTCTGGAGGAGACTTCTAATTTTAAATACAAATTGGCTATATGGGTTTTAACTGTATTAACTGAAACATACAGCGATTCTGCCATTTGCTGATTTGTTTTCCCCTCATAAATAGATTGTAGTACCTCAAACTCTCTTTCACTTAAAGGTTTTGAAATACGTTTATTAATTAGATTGAAAGACAATTTTGGTTGCATACTGATATTACGTTGCGCAAAATTGTATAAAGCAATTTCAATATTTACCAACAAATCTCTTTCGTCAAAAGGTTTTACAATATAGCCTGCGGGTTTAACTTTTTTTGCACGATCAATGGTGGCTCGATCTGCATGAGAAGTTAAAAATATGAAGGGTAATTGATATTCTTTGTTAATAAGATCGCCTGTATCAATGCCATCTTTTTCATTACCCAAATTAATATCCGTCAACACAACATCGGGAGTATTCATCTCTAATTCATTAATAGCATCATTATAATTATATGCTACACCGGAAACAGCAAAATCAATATTGTTCAAACAATTTTTAATATCAGCTGCAATCAAAGGGTCATCTTCAATAATCAGGATTCTTATTTCATTCATACTATATAAAATGATTTTGTGTTTTAATGATGATACGAACATTGGTTCCATTATCATTCACTACAGATAACTCTGCTTTTAATTTATTTACAAACGATTGGATGATCTGATAGCCTAAAGTGTTGCCATGACCCATTCTCCAGTCCTTTGGCATACCCTTGCCATTATCCGATACCTGCAAGAACAATATATTTTCATTTTGGTGTAAGACTACTTTCAATACGCCTTTTTCTATATCATCAAAAGCATGTTTTAATGCATTTGAAATCAACTCATTCAATATCAACCCTACCGGTATAACCGTTTCAATATCTAACTTCAAATCATCTATATTATACACCAATTCTATTTTCTCTTTTTCTATATTATAAGATTTGAATAAACTCTCCACCAATTTCTCAATATAATCCTTCATATTTACACCGGTAAGGTTTTCATCTTGATAAAGGTTCTGATGAATGAACGCCATATTTCTTACACGGTCTCGACCTTCTTTAATGGCTTCTAATGCCTTTTCGTTTTTGATGGTTTTAGATTGAAGATTTAATAAGCTACTGATGACTTGTAAATTGTTTTTTACCCGGTGATGTATCTCTTTTAACAATATTTCTTTTTCTTTCAACGCATGGGTAATAATCTCGTTTTTTTCCAATAACTCAGCTGAGGTTTTTTTTGCTTTACGGTTGGCCTGATAAAATATATAAATAACCAAAAAAGCAAACAGGCTGACCAGAATCGATAAAACAATTTCTACATTTTTTGCTTTTATCCATTCATCTTTCAGCTTATTCGATGCGTTCAATAATGAAATCTCTTGCTCTTTTTGTTGTGATTCGTATCGAGCTGTTAATTCATTTACATTACTAATGTTTGCATCATTCAATAATGAATCATTATAGTTTTTATACTCTTTAAAATGTTGTAATGCTACTTTATAATTTTGCCTTGCCTCGAAAGATTGATACAAAATATAATGCAGATCAGAAGTTAGTTCCATTAAATTTCCTGATACAGAAAGCGGCAAAGCTTTATTGGCATATTCTATAGCCCGATCATAATTATTTAACCCTACGTAAGCCTGAGCAATACCTCCAATGAGACCTGCATAATTTTTTATGTCTTTATCTGCATCTTTTGCCGTTTCTACCTTTTGTAATAAAGGCAACGCATCTCTGTATCGGCTCATAGCATTATACGATAAACCAATATTTGTTAACCCTTCGTAATATTCTTTTTTAGTATTTAATCTGGTTGCGAGATTACAACAGGCGTTGGCATAATGAATAGAGCTATCAAATTGTTTAGCTTCTTTATATGCATAAGAAATATTCAACAGCGTAAATAACATTCCATTCTCATCATCTATTTCCCTTTTAATATCTAATGATTGTTGATAAAACGAGATAGCTTTTGAATAATCTTTTTTTAAACGAAATATTAAGCCAATATTATTTAAACTCTGTGCAATCTCTTTTTTATTATTTGTTTTTCTGCGAGAACCCAACGATTGAAAATGCCAATATAAGGCGCTGTCTAATTTTCCTTCCAGATAATAAGATAATGCAAAATTGTTCTGTGCTTTACCTAACATCACCAAGTCTTTTGATTTTTGTGAGATGGTCATTGATTGTTGATACAAATCATGCGAAATGGCATATTGCTTCTTTGTATCATAGGCCAATGCCAAACGAATACAGGCCAGAGATTTTAAACGATCGTGATGAATTTTTTCTGCAATGTTTTTAGCAATCAATCCATATTTAATGGATTGATCAGGATCATTATCTGATAATTCAAATGCAATTCTGCTGGCAGCTTCGCTTCTAATGGTATCCTTTAGTTTTGAATCAACGATCTTCTTTAAACTATCAATATTTATTTGAGCAAAACTGAAATAAGAAAGAAAAATGCAACAAAAAATAAGCAAAAACTTTTTTGGGTTTACACTCTTCAAAAAAAATAATAAGCAAAAATAGATGGCAATTTTCATTTCCGCCAAAAGTTACAAAAAATCAGCCTCGCTTTATCACCTTAAAGAATGATTTTTCATTTCATCTTCTCCAATTCTTTCTGCAAGCGAAACATTTCATCTCTTAATTTGGCTGCTTCAATGAAATCCAAATCCCGTGCTGCTTTTTCCATTTGCTTTTTTGTTTGAGTGATTGCTTTCTCAAACTGTGGAATAGTTTTGTATTGAGCTTGTTCATCAGCCGCAACATTTACCAATTCGCCATCGGTCTGAATAGCATAGGGATTTTTTGGATTGAATCCTTTGATATCCAATACAGATGTTTGCCCCATAATTTGTTCAATACTTTTTTTAATTGTTTTTGGTGTAATATTATACAGAGTATTATACGCAATTTGTCTTTCTCTCCTTCTATTGGTTTCGTCGATTGTTTTTTGCATGCTCTTTGTAATAGTGTCAGCATAAAAAATAACCAATCCTTCTACATTTCTTGCTGCACGTCCTGCGGTTTGTGTTAAACTTTTTTCATTGCGTAAAAAACCCTCTTTGTCTGCATCTAAAATAGCAACCAATGACACTTCCGGCAAATCCAATCCTTCGCGTAATAAATTAACTCCCACTAAAACATCAATCTCTCCTAACCTAAGCTGGCGAAGGATTTCAACACGTTCTAATGTATCTACATCACTATGAATATATTTTGATTTTATATTGATGCGTGCTAAATATTTATCCATTTCTTCTGCCATCCGTTTGGTTAATGTAGTAACCAAAACACGGTCGCCTTTTGTAACGCGTTTATCAATTTCATCTAACAGATCATCGATCTGATTAACACTTGGTCTTATTTCAATCGGCGGATCTAATAATCCTGTTGGTCTTACAACTTGTTCAATTACAACGCCGCCTGTTTTTTCTAATTCATAATCGCCGGGTGTGGCACTTACAAAAACAGTTTGTCCGATTAAATTTTCAAACTCGTGAAAATTCAATGGACGATTATCTAATGCTGATGGCAAACGAAAACCATAATCAACCAATACTAATTTTCTGCTTCTGTCACCACCATACATTCCTGCTACTTGCGGAATAGTTTGATGGCTTTCATCGATCACACATAAAAAATCTTTTGGAAAATAATCGAGCAAACAAAATGGTCTGGTGCCTGCTTTTCTTCTATCAAAAAAACGAGAATAGTTTTCTATGCCATTACAGTATCCTAATTCACGAATCATTTCCAAATCATATTCTACCCGCTCTTTTAGTCTTTGTGCTTCAATTAATTTTCCTGAGCTTTTAAAATATTCTGCTTGCAATCTCATTTCATCTTGAATCTCATACATCACTTGTTGCAAAATATCTTTGGGTGCTAAATATAAGTTTGCAGGAAAGATGGCAGCATTATCCATTGTGCCAATACGCTTACCGCTGCTGAGTTCCAGCGATTCGATCTCTTCAATTTCATCACCAAAGAACGTGATGCGATAGCCATAATCTACATAAGGTAAATTAATATCAATTGTATCTCCTTTTACCCTGAAACTTCCTCTTTCAAAATCACCTTGCGAACGATGATATAAACTATTGACCAATGCGTGCAAAAAACCTTGACGAGAAATTACCTGCCCTTTATTGATTCTGATAATTCCATTTTCATAATCTGTAGGATTACCCATACCATAGATACAGCTTACACTCGCTACAATAATAATATCCCTTCTTCCGGTTAATAATTGTGCGGTTGATTGTAACCGAAGTTTATCTAACTCTTCATTAATACTCAAATCTTTTTCAATGTAAACATCACTCACCGGCATGTATGCTTCTGGTTGATAATAATCATAATAACTAACAAAATAACCTACTGCATTATTCGGAAAAAATTGTTTGAACTCACCATACAATTGTGCTACCAGGGTTTTATTATGCGTTAAAACCAATGTGGGTCGCTGCACATTTTGAATCACATTCGCCATAGTGAATGTTTTTCCACTTCCTGTTACACCCAATAATGTTTGATATTGTTCTCCATTCAATAAACCATTAGTCAATTGTTCGATAGCCGATGGCTGATCTCCGGCGGGTTGATATGATGAATGCAATTCGAATGGCATATTGTGAATGTGATGATATGCAAATTAGTAAATGTGCAAATGAAAATTGATTTGTTGCAAGCTTTTGTTTTCATGCATCAATTGTTGAGCTTATACTGAATTTATTTCAGTATCGCACACTTCAATTTATGGAATTACTTCAAACAAAAAGAATTGTGTTTTTTCCAAAGGAGAAAAATTATTATCTACCACACATAATAATGATTTATGTCCATTGGGCAAATCAGGACCAAAAGTCATTCCTTCAACATTATCAACATAAATACCCAAGTCATCCATATTCAATAATAATTTCTTTTTTGCATAAATTATTTTATCATTATTCAAAACCGATTGAATATTTAAAACATTAGATGCATCACTTAAATCTGCTTCAAAAATTTTAATAGTGCAAGCCATATTGCCGGTTGAGAAAGAACGCTCCATCACTAACAATTTATTATTACCGATAGATAAAATATCCGGAATACCATTTATTTTAAATGCAGATGACGGTATTGCTTCGTGAGCAACAGGATCTAATTTATAGGCATATTGCGCGATACATTTTTTTGAAGCTATATCAAATTTTAAAATTCTGATGGTTGCATTATTATCTGTAACACCTGCTCTCGGGCCGTCTTCATATAATGGTTCTTCTACGTTTACAAACAATGTTTTATAATTATCTGCAAAAGTCAATCCTTCAAACACACCATTTTGTCGCGGTCCATTTTCTGTTGCATGCATCAATAGATTTTTAGGCAAAGGAAATGTATCGATATACTTTCCATCTTTTGAAATGATTGTCACAGCAGGGTTTTCGAGCACAGTATCTTTTGCACGAACAATTCTTTCTCCTTCGCTGCTCCAAATCATTTGATGCGTGATTGAATTATATCTTAAGGCTTCAGGATCGGGTGTATGTTTCGGATCTTGTTTTGAATTAGGATATGGTTTTCCTTCTGCCGCCAATAAAGTTGTTACATCAACAAAAGCAACACTATCTATTTTTGTGGAAGAGAAAAATATTTTAGCTGTATAAAATCTTGCAGGATTGATGGCGCTTCTATCATCACTGATCATATAATACAAATTCTTTTTTACATCATAATCAATTCCGGATAAACCACCAATGGTTGTATTCTTGAATTGTAAATTATGCGGCACATCATATTCGCTGATAAATTTTAATTGAGATACTTTTTGTGCACCAACAAAATCAAAGACTAAAAACGAAAGACTAAAAATGAAAAAAAATTTTTTATGGATGGGTCTCATGTCAAAATTTGAAGAATAAATATAACAACAAAAAAGCTGATAAGTATTTCTCAGCTTTCTGTAAAAAAATTTTTCATTATTTTACTGTGATGGAAAGGCTTATTTATTTCTTAAACATTTCCGGATGCATTTTATTCCACTGTGTTGCATCCTGATAAATTTTTGCAACTGATAAAATTGTTGCTTCATCATATAATTTGCCGATGAATGTAATGCTGGTTGGCAAATTCAATCTTTTATCAAATCCTGTAGGCACACACACTACCGGATGTCCTGTTAAATTAGTTATTGCAGACTGATTGCCGCTTCCACGAGTTGGACAAATAATCACGTCAAACTGATTGACTACTTCGTTTACTTTTTTCATCAATAAAAAACGATGTCGTTGCGCATTAATATATTCAACGGCACTCATTAATCTTGATGAGCGAAATTGATTGGGCCAATCGTTCTTTCCCTGCATCGTTAATTCATCATCAATATTAAATCTGGTCAATTCATCAAACTGTGCAGCGCATTCTGCATCAATCACCACTCCCATAATATTAAAATTATACACGCCGCTATCAGGAAAATCTGTTGGAATTAATTGCACGCCTAATTTTTTAAATTCATTCAACACTTTCCATTCGTTGCGCGAAGTATCAGTTATCTTATCAAAATAATTTTTTGCATAGCCAACTTTCAATTTTTTTATATCAACTGTATTTTTATAATTGAAAGGCTTATTCACTGCGCATAAATCATTACCATCTGTTCCATGAATATAATTGAATACTACCGCAGCATCTTCTGCACTTCTGCAAATAGGACCAACTTTGTCTAAACTATAACTCAATGCCATTGCTCCGGTTCTGCTGATGCTGCCAAACGTAGGCCGCAAGCCGGTTGCGCCACATGTAGATGATGGTGATACAATGCTTCCCCAGGTTTCTGTTCCAATTGCAAATGGAACCAATCCCGCAACCGTTCCTGATGCAGAACCTGCAGAAGAGCCCGATGAGCCATATTTTAAATTCCATGGATTTTTTGTTCTGCCCCCATACCAATAATCACCCATTGCCAATGCACCCAATGTAAATTTTACAACAAATACTGCGCCCGCTTCTCTTAATTTTAAATAAACAAATGCATCTTCATCAATCGTTTGATTTTTATATGGCGCTGCACCCCATGTTGTTTTTGTTCCTTTCACAGAGAATAAATCTTTTAATCCAAACGGAATGCCGTGTAATGGTCCGCGATATTTTCCTTTTGCAATTTCAGTATCGGCTTGTTGTGCTTGTTGTAAAGCCATTTCTTCAGGAATGCTGATAACGCATTGTAAAGTATCTCCGAATTTTTTTAATCGTTCAATAAAAAATTTCGTTAACTCAACTGAAGTAATTTTTTTATTTTTTATGAGTGATGCCAATTGCAACACTGAATAAAAAGCCAATTCATTTTTATTTGTTGGTAATTGCACATTTGCTGGAATAACCCAATTCACTGCATCTTGTTTATCATTGAATTTCATTCCCGGCAAAACAGGGCTTTGCCACAAACTCAATGGCACATTATTACTCAGCGAAAGCTTGTGCATCAGTTTATAATTCGCTTCATTATCTTTCACTGCATCAAACATGGTATCAATCTCTTTTTGTGTAAAAGAAATATCAAACAGTTTAGCTGTTGACTTCAGATCTTGTTTTGTGATTATCGTGTCTTGTGATTTTGCATTGATGATACTCAATACAAATAAAATGGGGATGATTATTTTTCTCATGTTGCGAAAGTTACAACAGAGAAAATAAATTAAGAAATTGTGTTTAATTTATTACAATGCTATTACAAATTATATAAACGTTATAGATTCTCTGCTTTTATATTTCTGGAGAGATAGGCATTATAATCCGGAATGTTTATCTCATATTCTTCGTGCATGAAAGGCGAGGTCATTAAAAAATCAGCGGTACTTCTATCGCATGCCATAGGTATATTCCACGCAACACCCAAGCGCAGTAAGGCTTTCACATCACTATCATGAGGTTGTGCTTCCATCGGATCCCAGAAAAATATCATTACATCAATCTCGCCCTGTGCAATCATACTTCCAATTTGTTGATCGCCACCTAACGGTCCGCTCATTAATTTTTTTACGGGTCTATCTAAAGATTCTTCCAGCATTTTTCCGGTTGTACCCGTTGCAATTAATTCATGTTTTGCCAAAGTTGTTTTATTGAAAATAGCCCATTCGGTCAGGTCCGCTTTTTTATGATCGTGCGCTACTACTGCAATTCTTTTTCTTGCACCTAATTTTCTGCTGGTTGTCATGATGTTGTTTTTGATTAAAAACGAATGACTGCAAAAATGGAGAACCCGCTACCTCTACCAATATTTCTTCCGGATACATCCTGAAATATATTCAAATACAATTGTGTTGCCTTACTCACTTTTCTTCCTGCACCCAATTCCATTCTGAAATAACTGAAGTCACGATTCACACCATCAGATGTTGAACCTGCAATATAATTGCTGCTTGAACTTAATCCACCCAACTTTCCGGTTAATTTCCAATCATCATCTAAAGCGGTTCCAAAAGTTGCGGATGCAAAATATTGTGTTGGGCCATAAGTGGAAAAATATTGACGAAGCCCTGCTTCCAAAACATAATAAGAACTTTTCCAAACCTCTTCTGTTGAACCCGAATAATCTAATTTCAATTCACCCCCGGTAGTTTGAAATCCCACAAAGGGTGGTGTAACGGTTGATAGACTTGAAGGCAATGGAATATTTTGGTATAATGGAATGATGAGTGATCCTGTAACAGAAAAATGTTTTTGAGGATCAATCATAGGTGTATAGTAAGATAATCCGAGTGTAATATCACCAAACTTCCATTTTGCACTAATCTTCCGCTATCGGTATATGTTTGAACAACAAAAGGAACATTGAAAACAAATTCCCATTTTCTATCAAGTCCGGCTGCGCCGTATAATCCAAAATAATTGGAGGTGAATCTCCCCGCACTTGCATAAGAATTAAATAATCCATTCTTATCCCAATATCCGCTGGCATGATAATAATTATATGTTGGTGCTAACATAAATCTTCCTGCACCAACAGGAAATTGTGCCATTGCCTTTTGATGAATTAAAGAAAAAATCATCACCACATATACCAATAAAAATATTTTCTTCATAAGGATTGATTATAAAATTATAACGGCACTCTGAATACTTCTTTCATCCAAACATTTTGAAGTTGATAAAAGCCTCTGTCCAGATCATTTATGCAATCAGCACAGGTATAGATCTCTTTTTTCAATACCCGCAACTGATTCATAAATGTATAAACGCATTGAGGCGGTGTTATATTATTTTTTAACGAAAATCCTGCCAAAACAGGACATTTAATCATCGAAGAAAAATTAACAGGGTCGAAATAAGTCCATGTTTTCAATAACAAGTCTTTCGTCACACCAAAATGATTCGTATTAACATAATCCTGAAAAACAGAAATGGGCCAATCATAATTTTTTTTCTTTGCAGATTTGGCATACATCAATGGAATATCTAATAATAAAGGCTTTTCCATCAAAACACCTTTGGGTCTTCCATCCAATGCAGCCACTGCTGCTGCAATACCAGCTCCTTGACCAATTCCTGAAACAATTACCCTGCTTGTATCTAAACGCATTTGTGTATTGCGATAAATAAAATCTAACCCTCTTAAACAATCCAGATAAATACCTCGATAAATAAATCTTTGTTTGCTGTTTATTTCGGAAATCAAATGTTCTGTATTGCCGCTTGAGCGTAATCCGATTGTCATCACCGCAAATTCTCTTTGATAATCGGGTTTTGCTTCCGCTTTATATTCAGGCATTTTAACCAAAACAGGAAATTTTCCTTTTTGATTGGGAATAGATAACCATGCAAACGATTTGTTATTATCGACAGATTGGAACTCGATATAATAAACATCAATAGATTGAGTGGAGAGATCACTTTTTTTGACCACACTAAATTGCGGGTCGATATTGTACAACTCCCTTTTTCCATCTTCCCAAAAAGCTTGAAAGTCGCTTGGTCTGAAGGTTACAGAAGAAATTTTTTCAGGTTCAACAGCAATAACATATTTAATAGAATCGTAGTAATGATTTGTATTAATAACAATGGATACTGTATAAATCCCCGGGTCAAATTTTGAGCGATCAAAATCTTCATATTTCTCAAAAGAAGATTTTGCTGTAATAAAAATGCCCACATTATCATGAAAAACTGAAACGCTCGAATCGTTGGTTACGTTCACATTCATTGAGCCTCGCTGATTATCTTCGATCTCATTTTTCATTTTAACTGAATAACCAATGCGAGAATCATTGCTATTAAAAATAGCATCTTTACTGAATAATTTTATTTTAACAGCTAATGAATTGGGTTCACGACTTTGAGAAAATGCATGAAGAAAAAAAATTTGTGCCAGCAAAAATAATACAATGCTACGCCCAATCACATATTGTCGATGACATTGAAGTATATTGTTCATGGGTGCGGCTGTTTAAACAGTAATGTTTTCTCTATAAAAAATTTCCGATAATAATTATTATCGATCATTTTAACAGCAAGATATTATATCTCCAATAAAAAACCACTCTGCTTATACAGAATGGTTTTCACTTGCTAACCCGTATGTTTAAAAAAGTTATTCAGCCTTTGCCCCTCCGGCCAGATCCAGCGCTACTTTCGCCCTGATCTTTGCTTCAATTTCATTTGACAATTCAGGATTATCATGTAATAATTGTTTTACTGCATCTCGACCTTGCCCTAATTTATTACTATCATAACTAAACCAACTTCCGCTTTTTTGAACAATGCCCAATTCAACGCCCATATCTAATATCTCCCCTAATTTGCTGATGCCTTCACCAAAAATAATATCGAATTCGGCGGCGCGGAATGGAGGTGCCACTTTATTCTTCACCACTTTTACTTTTACATGATTACCTATTGCAACATCACCGTCTTTTACTTGCGTCATTCTGCGAATATCTAAACGAATGGAGGCATAGAATTTTAAAGCATTCCCACCCGTTGTTGTTTCGGGGTTACCAAACATTACGCCGATCTTTTCACGTAATTGATTGATAAAAATACAGATGGTATTTGTTTTACTGATAGTAGCGGTGAGTTTACGTAACGCCTGACTCATTAATCTTGCTTGTAATCCCATTTTACTATCGCCCATTTCACCTTCTAATTCTCCTTTGGGAACCAATGCGGCAACAGAATCTATCACCACTACATCCAATGCGCCGGAAAGAATTAATCTATCTGCGATTTCTAATGCCTGTTCTCCATAATCCGGTTGCGATATCAATAAATTATCTACATCCACACCTAATTTTTGTGCATAGCTACTGTCGAATGCATGTTCCGCATCAATGATAGCACACATACCACCTTTCTTTTGTGCTTCTGCAATAATATGTGTGGCAATGGTTGTTTTACCGGAGCTTTCAGGGCCATATATTTCAACAATTCTTCCTCGCGGAATACCGCCTACGCCCAAAGCAATATCTAAACCAATGGAACCTGTAGAAATTACTTCCATTTGTTGTTCGGGTTTATCGCCCATCATCATTACACTTCCTTTTCCAAAATCCTTGTCGATCTTATCAATCGTCAACTTTAGTGCCTTTAATTTTTCTGTGTTACTCATAATACTGTCTTTTAAGTGTTCAAAATTAATGAGGCTGTAAAGCTAATAAGATTTTTTTATAAACACTAATTTTTTTAGTATTTTTTTACTAATTTTATTGGATACGCTTTATTGGCAACTATCTTTTGTACTGATCTGTAATAATTGATGAGGCACAAAAACCCTTTCTACGCTTGCATTTCCCTTTATCTCTTGCAAAGAGTAGTAACCAATAAACCTTACGAAAAATTTTTGCCCGTTAGCAGTTTTTTGCAAATCAGTGTAAATGCCTGCATTGGTAATTTTTACTTTATTTCTTGTATTACAATCCACCAAAAAAGCTTGTTCATGCACATAATTATACGTGCCAGTAATGGTATCGCCAATGGGTGGCTTTATAAAATTATTTTTATTGATTGAAGCTATTTGGTTGGAATGTTTGGATTCAATTTCTTTTCCATTACCATCCAACATTTCTAAAACAGAATCGCTGATAATTTTATATTGATGTGGCGATAGTGTTGTTCCGGTTAAAATAATTTTATCATCATTTAATTTCCATTTGCCCGAATCTAAAAATGGTAACGCATTTTTTCCAAACCAATATTTTTCATATAACCAAAAACTGCTGTCATTATTTATTTGTAATTGCACATCAATGCCGGAACAATCTGCACAAGTATATTTGCCGGCATAAGTACCCATAATACTTTTGGTAGATTCATTTTTACATGAAGCAAACAAAATAAATACTAAAAATATTTTTTTCATCTTAATGCAAGATAACATTCTTGTCCATCTCTTCTAACGCAATGCCTTTTGTTTCGGGCATCATCTTCCAAACAAATAATAATTGAAACACCATCATCACTGCAAAAAAACCAAAGATGGAAGCACCACCATAAGTATTGGCAAAATAGGTAAAGGTTTGTGATATTAATGCCGCAAATAACCAATGTGTTAAACAACCGAATGATGTTCCGGATGCACGAACAGAGTTGGGAAATATTTCGGATAAGAACACCCAAATAACAGAACCCTGACCAATGGCATGTGCGGCTATAAATAAAAATACAAACCAGGTAATGCCACCATGAATGTATCCTGCAAATGCCAATGACATTAATGCAAGTGAAATAATATAACCTACAGAGCCAATAAACATTAATGTTCTTCTGCCGCTTCTGTCAATTAAATACCAACCCAATACTGTAAATAAAAAATTTACAATGCCAATTCCTGCACTGGATAAAAATGCAGCACTCTTTGCCAATCCTGCTAGTTCAAAAACACGTGGCGCAAAATAAATAATGGCGTTAATACCTGATAGTTGATTAAAGAATGCTAATAAAAATGCCAGCATTAATGGTTTGAAAAATTTTTTTGAAAATAAAAATTCTTTTTGTGTTTGATGTGAGCTTTTTATTTCGTGAATTAATTCATCTGCATTAGCCCCACTCTTTTCAAATATTCTTCTTGCTTCTGTTTCATTGTTTTTATATAATAATAACCAACGCGGACTTTCGGGTGTAAAGAACATCATTACAGAAAAGAATAAAGATGGAACAGCAATTAACCCTAACATATAACGCCAATCATTATCGCCACCAATACCCTGTAACAAATAATTAAAAAAGTATGCAAATAAAATTCCGCTCACCACATTCAATTGAAAAGCAATACCCATTTTACCGCGATGTTTTGGAGGGGCGATCTCAGAAATATAAACAGGTGCAACAACCGATGATGCTCCAATACTTAATCCGCCGAGAAAACGAAATGCCATAAACGTATATACATCTTGTGCAGCGGCACTGCCTATGGCTGAAACAAAAAATATAATGCCAATAGCGATCAATGTTTTTTTACGACCATATTTATTTGCAGGAATACTTCCTGCAGCAGCACCGATGATAGTTCCATACAATGCCATGGCAATAGCTGTTCCATGCATAATGTCGGATAAATTCCATAAATGCTGAATGCGTTGTTCGGCACCGGAAATATTGGCCACATCCATTCCAAATAATAAACCGCCTAAGGCAACAGTGATTGACCAAAGAATTAAATTTTTGTTCATTTCATTTTGTTAGATGATTAAATTTTATTTCAACTCATATACAACCGCTTCGTACGGTTTTAATATTTTATTTTTTGAAGCATTGCTATAATTATCCAATAAAATTTTTGCTTTGCTTACATCATAATTTGTTTTGAAAGATGCATTCTCTTTTGTAAAATTCAACGCAATTAAAATTTTCTTTCCATTCAATTCTCTTGTATAAGCATATACCTTATCATTGCTTTTATCAATCAAAGTATATTTTCCATATACGAATACTTTATTATTTTTTCTGAGTTGAATGGCTTTACGAAAATAATTCAGACAAGAGTTCTTATCTCTTTCTTCTGCTGCAGCATTGATAATTGTATAATTTGGATTAACCGCAAGCCATGTTGATTTCCCTTCGCTGAAACCCGCATTAATACTTGCATCCCATTGAAAGGGTGTTCTGCCATTATCTCTGCTTTTAAATTTAATTTCTTCTAAGTACTTTTTCATGTCTGCGCCAATGCTTTGCTGATATTTATATTCATTGATAGTTGACATATCTCTGTAGTCTTCAATTTTATTAAACCGAATATTGGTCATGCCCAATTCATCGCCGTTATAATAATAAGGTGTGCCACGCATGGTTAATAAAAAAGTAGTCAGCATTTTTGATGATACGTCTCTGTATTCATTACTATCGTTTCCAAAACGTGTAACCAATCTTGCCTGATCATGATTGGCTAAAAAGATAGATAGCCATCCCTTCTCTGCAAAAACGCTATCCCATTTGGTAAACACTTCTTTAAAATGCAATAAACTATATCCTTCAGGTTTTGCAATATCAACACCATCAAAAGCATAAGCCATGTTTAATTCATTGCGTTCTGCATCTACCATATCATGTGCATCTTGAAAAGAATTACCAGCGCCTTCGGCAACTGTCATCACATCATATTTGCTGAACACTTCTTTGTTCATCTCTTTTAAATAATCATGCAATCCATTTTGAACTGCATAATATTTTGAAAAGTTTTTTTCAAACCCATCTGAAAATTTCGGGAAGGTTGTATCCTTGGCGGCAAACTGAAAAGCGTCTAATCTGTAGCCATCAACTCCTTTTTCTGCCCAAAATTTCATCATATCATATATTTCTTTTCGCAGTCTTGGATTCTCCCAATTCAGATCGGGTTGCTTTCTTGAAAAGAAATGTAAGTAATAAGCATTAGTTGTTGAATCGTATTTCCATGCATCATGATTTACATCAAATAAACTGTACCGATAATTGGGTTTGCCTCTATCAGCATCCCACCAGTGATAATAATTTCTATATGGACTTAATCTTGAGCTTCTCGCTTGTTTAAACCATTCATGTTCATCGCTACTATGATTTACCACCACATCCATCACTAATTTTATTCCGCGTTGATGTAATCCTTTCAACAAATTATCAAAGTCTTCCATTGTTCCAAACTCCTTCATGATGTTGCGGTAATCGCTGATATCGTAACCATTATCATCATTGGGAGAAGAATAAACGGGATTGATCCAAACAACATCAATGCCCAAACTTTTGATATAATCTAATTTTGAGATGATCCCTTTTAAATCGCCCACCCCATCACCATCACTGTCTTTAAAACTGCGCGGATAAATTTGATATACCACAGCCTCTTTCCACCATTTTTGATTGTTGGCAGATTGCGCTGAAATTTTTTGAGAATAAATTAAAGATGAAATAATAAATATTGAATAAAATATTTTTTTCATTGGCAATAAGATTAAGCATCGATTCATGAAAACCTGAATCTAAAAATACTTTTATTCAACCGCAATACCTACACTTTTAAAACTAATTATGTCAGAAAACGTTTGCGGTGGAAATATTTTGTAACAAAAAACCCGAATATTATTTCGGGTTTCTATTTATAATTTTTCATACAATGCTCTCAGCTTATCTCTGGTCATAATTTTTTCCCAGTCTTTGCCCAAAGCATTTTCCCATAAAGGTTTCATGCCTAATGATACATTCATCATTGCTTCAAACTGATCTTCGGTTAATCCTTTACAAATGCCAACCGGTATTTCAATTTTATTTTTATCAACCATTCTTTTAAACTCATCTACTCCTTCGGGATAATATTCATGTAAATGATTCATCACAATACAATTCCCAATGCCGTGTTTGGTTCCTAACAAATAACTTAATCCATAACTCACTGCATGTGCCACACCCACTTGAGAATAGGCAATACTCATTCCGCCAGCATATGAAGCCATCATTAATTTATTATCGCAATCATCATCCCAAACATCTTTCTCTAAAAATATATGTTGACATAATTGCAATGCTTTCTCTCCATAGCTTTTACTGAACTCATTTAAATAAGTTCCCTGTAAACTTTCAATGCAATGAATATAACAATCCATGCCTGTATAAAAACGTTGGTTGACAGGCGCATTCTTTGTTAATTCAGGATCGAGAACAATTTGATCGAATGGAGTGAAATCAGAATTCATTCCTAATTTTCTGGTTGGTCCGGTTAAAACAGTTGTTCTGGAAACTTCTGCACCCGTTCCGCTTAATGTTGGAATACCTGCTTTATAAACGCCGGGTAATTTTACCAAATCCCATCCTTGATAATCTGCAGAAGAGCCGGGGTTGGTCATCATTAATGAAACCGCTTTTGCTAAATCCATTGCAGAGCCACCACCAATACCAATGATACCACTCACCGTTCCAAATTCATCTTTCAATTGTTGTGCCAATGCATCAACCTGTTTTGTTTTTGGTTCGAATGTTACATCCGCAAAAAGAATTTTATCTTTTCCTCTCAACGGAATTCTGTTAGGCAATTCTTTTCCTTCAAAAAAATGGTCTACTAAAAATATCATAGGTGCATCGCCCTTTCTCTGCGGCGCAAGGATTTCATCGAGTTGATTAAAACTACCTCTTCCGTACACCACATAATCTACCATCTTAAAATTTCTAAACTGTGCCATACTAATTTTATTACACGAACATTATCGAATTAAACGAATTAAGCAAACAAAGATACAAAAAGCAATGGCAGTGTTTTACCAAATGCTTTTGATGTTCCAAATGTTTACATATTCAAATTTTGATTTTCCTTTTGTACTGAACAATTGAACACTATTTTCATTTTCTTCAGCAAAAACTTGTGTGGTAAAAACCGCTTCACCGTCATTAACAAAAATTTCTACGATACTTTTATCGAAATAAATATGCCATTTTAATTTACCATCAGGCAATTGAATTTTTGATATTGCTTTATTAATAGAAGCAAAAGTTTTATTGAATGATGAATTGGTTTGTGAACGATCAACAATCATTCGCTGATTCAATGCATCATAACTTATTTTTAAATAATGATTGTTTCCAACTGCTAATTTTATTCCGCTTTCTCCTTTTGCGGATGGTTGAAATAAAATCTCTGCTTCAAAAACATTACCCTTAAAATTAACCGGCGATTGCTTTGAAACAATTTTATTGCTGAATGATTTGGCACTGCTTCTTAATGTTTTTATGTTTTGCAAAACAGTTTGTATCAATATCCATTCGCCGTTTATTTTTTTGAGAGATAATTCTCTGGGCAAAGACATTACACTTTTCCATGGTGTGGTGGGAATATCATTTGCATAATTCCAATTATTTAACCAACCAATAGAGATGGGATTTTTATACGGTGTGTTATGATAAGCGACTGCTGCATAATAATCTGTTCCGTAATCCTGTTTGAAAATTTTATTGGTGGGATTTTCATTGATGAATCTTGTTCCGTCAAATTCTCCTACAAAATATTGCATGGTGGAATTTTGAGAAGTAAACAACACCCATTTTTTTTCTTTGGTTCCTTCAATGGAAACCTGCATCAGATCCGGACATTCCCAAACGCCGCTGGTATCTCCAACGGGACCAAACACACTTAAAGATTTCCAATCTTTTAACTCTTTTGATTGATAAAATTCTATTTGATGTTCGTTGGGATGCGATACACACATGATCCAATCATTATTTTTTTCGTACCAAAAAACATTTGGATCACGAAAATCTTTTTGACGCAAGTTCAACACCGGATTGTTGTTGAATTTTGTAAATGTTCTTCCTGCATCATTACTATATGCAATGTTTTGGGTTTGTAATGTATCAGTATGTCCGGTGTAAATGGCAACCATCGCATTCTTTCCAAAACCACTTGTGTTTTTCTCATCCATTACAGCAGAGCCCGAAAACATCATAATCCCATTTTCTTCTTTTAGGGCAACAGGTAATTGTTGCCAATGCAACAAATCTTTACTGATTGAATGGCTCCAAGACATATGTCCCCATTGATTTCCAAAAGGATTGCTTTGATAAAACAAATGATATTCTCCGTTAAAATAAACCAATCCATTTGGATCGTTCATCCAATTCTTGGCCGGAGAAAAATGAAATTGCGGACGATATTTTTCTTTGTATAATTCCTGAGAATAAATTTGATTGCTCAATAACAATAAAAAGAAAATGATTTTTTTCATACAGCAATCTTGTTTAATAAAATTTTATAAAAGCTTAGTTGCCCTTTCCAAATCTTCCGGTGTATCAATTTCAATACCCATATAATTAGTAACTACCATTTTTAAAGAAACACCATTTTCCAAATAGCGCAAACATTCAATTTTTTCTGCAGCTTCTAACGGAGTGATTTCCCAATTGGTAAAATTAATGAGTGCCTGTTTGCGAAATGCATACACACCAATATGTTCGTAATAAACAGAAACAATATTTTTATTTCGGGGATATGGAATAACAGAGCGACTAAAAAACAATGCATTCATATTTTTATCAACTGCAACTTTCACATAATTGGAATCAGCAATTAATTTCTCTTCTTTCAATTCTTGCATTAAAGAAGCCACTTGCACTTTATCATCATTAAAAACTTGTAATAATTTTTCTAATGGTTCGCGTTTTACAAAAGGTTCATCACCTTGTACATTTACAATAATATCAACATCCATTTGTGCAGCAGCTTCAGCAATTCTATCGCTTCCGCTTTCATGATTTTTTTTACTCATCACTGCTTTGCCGCCATGAGTGGTGATCTCATTATAAATAATATCGCTATCGGTTACAACAATTACTTCATCAAATAAATGAGTGGCAACGGTATTATCATAGGTGTGCCGGATAACGGTTTTATTGCCGAGCAACTGCATCAATTTAGCCGGAAAACGTGTGGCTGCATAACGAGCGGGAATCATTGCAACTTTCTTCATTCAAAAGATTTATTTTACAAAGATGAAGAAAATTTAATCGTGGTTCTTCTTAAACGGATGAATCAATAATTCTTTTACATCTTCGTCTCTATCTTCATTATAATATCTATCTAAACCATATTTCAATTCTTTTACATCCAAATGAGAAAAGGTTCTCAATAATCTATCCCAAATAGAAAATACTGCACCATAATTTGTGTCGGTATACGGTTGTTTCCAGTGATGATGCACTTTGTGCATATTGGGTGAGATCAAAAAATAACTCAAGAATTTATCTACCGATGCATTCAACTTAATATTAGCATGCGTGAACGCTGTTGCAATCACCACCAATGTTTGATACATCATTACACTATACATGGGTGCGCCTGAAACAAAAATCAACAACATAAAAAAGATACCACGCAATAAACTATCAGCGGGATGATGTCGCAATCCTGTTGTTACATCTACACTGGTATCGCTGTGATGTATGAGATGAAAACGCCACAGGAATTTATTTTTATGCATTACATAATGTACCAGCCAACTGCTGAAGTCTAATGCCATAACACCAATCATAATTATGGCTATAACACCGGCATTGGTCCAATACACAATACCAAATTGTGCACCTTTACACCAATCACTCAATTTAATAATGAATATGGCTAAAAAAGTATGAATGATTAAATGAATAACGGTAAAAACAAAATTAACTGCAGCGTGTTTCAGCTTTGTTTTTTTATAATTCATTTGAATTAACGGAATAGCACCTTCCAATATCCAGAAGAAGAGTAATCCGCCAACCAAAAAAGCCATTCGTTCTAATGGCCGATGTTCTAATGTTTGAAAATGATCGATGATGTTTTGAAACATAGCAAGCAATTGAATAAATAATATGGAAAGTGAATGTACAAAAAACCCTTTCAAAATTTGAAAGGGTTTCATCGATATTATTTTTTAATCGTTTAAGATTTAATTATTCAACATCAATGGCATTACCAACATCAATACATCTTCTCCCTCTGCTTGTTCGGTTGGTTTAATAATGCCAGCCTTGGTAGGTGTTGATAATTCAATTTTTATTTCGTCTGTATCGGCTGCATTCAACATTTCAATCAAGAATTTTGCATTGAAAGCAATTTGCAGATCGCCGCCATCATACTGGCAATTCATTCTTTCATTTCCTTCAAAACTAAAATCAACATCTTGCGCTGCCATTTGTAATTCGCTTCCGCTAATGGTCAATGCAACCTGATTAGTGCTTTTGTTAGAGAATACACTAACACGACGCAATGCATTTTGAAAATCGTGTTTGTTAACGATTAACTTGTATGGATTGTCTGTTGGAATCACTACTTTATAATCAGGGAAACGAGCATCGATTAAACGACAGATCATTTGAACATCACCATGACTAACAAATAAATGATTGCTGTTATAGCTGATGCTTAATTCATCATCATTATCAGGCAATGCATTCTTTAATAAGTTCAATGGTTTTTTGGGAACGATGAAAGAATCTGCTTTGGCCGCTTTGCTGTCCGTTCTTTTATAACGAACCAGTCTATGTGCATCTGTTGCAACGAATTGAATGCCGTCTTTTGCTAATTCAAAGAAAACGCCTGTCATGGCCGGACGCAAATCATCATTACTTACAGCAAATAATGTTTTGTTGATAGCTGTAACCAATGCACTACTCGTCATGGTAAATGCAGTGGTATCATCTGCATTGGGTTCTTTCGGAAAATTATCCGGGTTTTCGCCCATCACTTTATACTTACCATTATCGCTGGTAATTTCTACACCAAAATTTTTATCGATATTGAAAGTAAGCGGTTGATCAGCAATATTTTTTAATGAATCGATCAAAATTTTTGCGGGAATACAAACTTTTCCATTGGCCTTGCTTTCAACATCCAATTGCACACGCATCACGGTTTCCAGATCGGTTGCAACCACATGTAATTTTTTATCTTGTATCTCAAATAAAAAATCTTCTAAAATAGGCAACACGGTATTGGCATTGATAACGCCACTGATCTGTTGTAAATGTTTCAATAAAGATGAAGACGAAACAATAAACTTCATATAAATTCCTTTTAAGTGATGGCAATATCCGCAAAAAAACGGTATGGGCAAACCTACTGTAAATTGTTAATATTCCCTACACAATTTATCCATGCTTTTGTAAACAGTTACATTTGTTTTGAAAGAATTTTATGTTCAGGCAAAATCTAACACCCGAGCAGGCTTTTCAGAAAATGAAGCATTATTGCGGCTATCAGGAGCGCAGCCATTTTGAAGCCAAAGAAAAACTCTATGGCTTTGGCTTGCACAAACCGGATGTGGAGCAACTTTTATCAAGATTGATAGAAGAGGATTATTTGAACGAAGAAAGATTTGCCATTCAGTTTGTGGGCGGAAAATATAGAATGAAAAAATGGGGAAGAATAAAAATCATTCATGAATTAAAACAAAAAAGAGTTAGTTCGTATAATATTAAAAAAGCGCTGTTAGAAATTGATGAAGAAGCATACGATAAAACATTGCTTCAATTGGCGGCAACAAAATGGAAAAGTTTAAAAGCCGAACAATATTTAAACCGGTTGGCAAAAACAACCAATTATCTTTTACAAAAAGGATATGAACCGGAACGCATCAGCGCTTCCATCAAACAAATAAGAGAGAAACAATGAAAGGATGGATTGTATTAATTGGGATTTTATGTTATGCAGAGGGCATTGCACAACAAGAACAGAAAAAAATATTCAATAAAGAAATTTCTTTGGTGAGTGATGATGATGCCTATTTATTGCAACGAAAAGATAAATATTATACCGCCGGCACATTTATAAGTTTAAGCGTTGCCAGAGAAAAAAATAAATTGAAAAAAATAGATAGTTACGAACTCGGACAAATGATCTATACTCCGCAGAAGCCGATTAATGTTTCTAATAATATTATTGATCGGCCTTTTTGCGGATACTTATATCTTAAGTTTTCTGAAACTTTTTTTACCAAAAAAGATGCGATGTTGAATTACGGCATTGCTTTAGGAACATTGGGTAATGCTTCTGCTGCGGAAGGCACACAACTCTTTGTACATCAGCTTTTCGGCTTATACCATTTTACCGGATGGCAATATCAAATTGGCAATTCGGCAGAGTTAAATGGTAATTTTAATTATGCACAAACATTGTTATCGGATAATAAAGAAAATCCCTATTTTAAATTAGTTCCGGCTATTCAGTTAAACATCGGTACAACATTCACTAATGCAAAAATTGGCAATTATTTTTGCATCGGCGCATTTGAAAAAAACAACAACAGTACTTTATTTAATTCGGGCATCAATCAAAAAACAAATTCATCCAAAAGAAATTATGAGTTGTTTTTTTATTTTTATCCGCAAATAATTTTACAAGGGTATAATGCTACTGTTCAGGGATCATTGTTTGGGAACAGTAATCAACAAGCTGTTACTTCTTTCATTAATAATATCGTTTATCAGCAAAATCTGGGTTTTGTATATGCACAAAAAAGATGGTCAACGAAATTAGAATGCATCTATCAAACCAAAGAATGCAGTACACAAACACTAACCCAACATTACGGTTCTATAAAATTGGCTTATCGTTTTAAATAATTATCGCTGTACCTTCATTGTAACCATTTAATGAAGTTGTATGTCGCTCACATTTACACTTATTCAAACGCATTTACACTGGGAAGTAAAGCTTGCCAATTTGATGATGTTGGAAGAAAAAATTAATTCCATTCAACAAAAAACAGAAGTGGTGATATTACCCGAAATGTTTAGCACAGGTTTTAGTATGGAGCCGGAGCGATTCGCTGAAACCATGGATGGGCCTGCAGTTGCGTGGATGAAGAAAATGGCCATACAACATAAAATTATTCTTACGGGAAGTTTGATGATTGAAGAAGATAAAAAATATTTTAATCGTTTAATATGGATGTTACCCAATGGCAATTATGGATATTATGATAAGAGACATTGTTTTGCTTATGCCGGAGAAGATGAACATTATACACCTGGCAATAAAAGATTAATTGCACAAGTAAAAGGATGGAAAATAAATGTACAGATATGTTATGATTTAAGATTTCCTGTTTGGGCAAGACAATCCTTCGACCTTGCTCAGGATGACAAAGAATATGATGTGTTGCTTTATGTTGCTAATTGGCCCGAACGCCGCAACTATGCATGGAAAACATTGTTAACTGCAAGAGCTATCGAAAATCAATCGTATGTTATTGGTGTAAACAGGGTGGGCAATGATGGCAATAATATTTATCATAGTGGCGATAGTATGGTGGTTGATCCGTTGGGTGAAATATTATATCACAAACAACATGATGAAGATATTTTTACCATTACTTTAGAAAAACAAAAATTAGAAGACATAAGAAATAAATTTCCTTTTTGGAAAGACGCTGATCAATTTAGAATTATGAATGAAGATTTATGAGCGAAGAAGAAAAGTCCATGATCGATGGTCAACAGTCAACAGAAGAGACATCTGATTCTTCTGAAACACCTGCTATTACTGAAGTTACACCACTTAATACTTATAACTTACAACCAACAACTCCAATGGAAGTACATCATCATCCGCATGTAGAAAAAAAATCTTTCAAAGAATATTTGCTTGAAGGCTTAATGATTTTCTTAGCCGTAACCATGGGCTTTTTTGCTGAAAGCATTAGAGAAAATATTACCAAGCATGAAAAGGAACACCATTTAATGGAAATGTTGGTAGAAGATTTAAAAGCAGATTTGCCAAAATTAGATTTAGCTATAAAAAACAATTCTATTAAGGTGCAGTATTTAGATAGTTTAAGGCATTGTATTTATGCAGCAATAGACAAAAAATTGCCCGATACTATTTATAGAAATATGTATTACATACATAGAAGTTTTAGCCGTATTAGACATGAGTTTGCGCCAACATTAAGAACCCTAAACCAGTTTGAAAAAATTTGTAAAAGTATTTGTAGGTAGTAGAGGTATTATTGATGAAGTAGAAGTAGTTGAGATTGAGTATAATGGTATTTTGGATAGAAGTTTAGAGATTTTTAAGGAAATGGTTGAGGAGTGTGAAGATGGAGAAGATAGGGAAGAAATAGA
>CAIRTF010000032.1 GCA_903881425.1 uncultured Chitinophagaceae bacterium
AACTGTTGGCACTTGATATTTTGACAAAGCCAATAACGCTGTTTTTGCATCAGTCAATTTAGAACCTAATAAATTCCATCTGATCAAGTCATATTTACGAATACCCTCTGCTCCAAACTCCCACCATCTTTCATTTACAATAGCATTAAAGAATGCATCATGTGTTGTAGGTGTATTGGCAGTTCCGGCCAATGTTGCATTGCCGCCGAATGCTCTTAAACGCACTTGATTAAATGCTGATATTGCGGCAGAAGACGGTCCGTTATTAATTTCATTATCTGCTTCTGCATACATTAATAACACATCTGAGAAACGAATCAATATCCAGTTAACACCAAAATACTGTGCTGCAGAAGTTGGCGGAATAGCAGGCGTTATCCAATCGCTGCGGAATTTACCATCTGCCATCGCCAAAGCAGAAATACCTGTTTTAGTAACACCATCTGCGTTTACACTGTATGGAACACAAGTAACATCCCTTCTTTGATCATTTCTATCAAATGAATAGAAATAGGTGGGTACAATAAATAAACCATTACCTCTTGCACTATTCACTCTCGGGCCATCATAATATCCTAATTTACTATCACCGGCAGCACTATTACCACCACTCATAGCAACTTGAAATACTATTTCTCCGTAAGGATCCTGTATTTGATTTACAGCACAAACATTATTTTTCCAAAGATCTTTAAAACTCGGATCTAAGGAATGTTGAGATGGTTGAGCTATAATATCGGCGCATTCTTGTTTTGCAATTTGATAATAAGTCAGATAATCGCTTCTGCGTTGCATTGTCTTAGTATCGGTTCTTAAAGAATATCCACCTCTGAATAAAGCAATCTTTGCACGCAATGCTTTAGCAGCGCCTTTAGTAATTCTTTCATCTAAAGGATCTCCCAATGCTGCTACATCTTTTCTCCATGGAAGTAATCCTTCGGCAGTTAACAAATCAGCCAATATGTGATTATAAATAGTATCACGGTCTGTTCGCGCAATAAATAAATCTGTTTGTTGTGCAGATGGCAACCATTGTGCAGGAACATCGCCCCAGTTTCTTACTAATTCAAAATAAAATTGAGCACGCAAGGTTAAAGCTTCACCATATAATCTTTGCAATTCTGCTTTTTGCGCAGCTGTTCCATTAGTATACAAATCCATTTGCGGAATATTGTAAATACAAATATTAGAGCGCTCAACACCGGCATATAATTGTTCCCAGGGTTTTTCTAGTTGAAGATTATTGGGTACTACACTATAGCGAGCAATGTCTCTTCTATCATTATCACCGGCACCTGTTGGTCCGCAAATATCATCACCATCAACAGAGAAATACATACTTAATCTAATACCGTATGCCTGATCTCCCGCTAATTGAGAGTAAGCACCTATCAATACTTTGTAGGCATCATTGACAGTTCCAAAAACATAATTGGTACCGTAAGAAGTGATGGGATCTTCTTGTAAATATTTTTTACAAGAAATGGTAAATATTGAAAGCCCACTTACTAAAATGATAAGCCATTTTTTATTAAAAACTGTTTTCATATCGCAGCGCATTTAAATGATTTGATTCGATTATAATCGTTAGTTATTTTATAATGTTAAGTTCATACCAAACAGGAATGTTCTTGCACGTGGGTAAGCAGAGTAATCAACTCCAGGTGTAGTTGGAGTTGTTCTTCTGGCATTTACTTCCGGATCATATCCTGAATAGTTAGTTAATGTTGCTAAATTGTTTACTGTTAAATAGAAACGAAGTTTATTAATATTATAACGTCTTAATGTTTTAGCAGGAACTGTATAACCAATGCTAATATTATTTACGCGTAAGAACGAACCATCTTCAACTGCCCATGAATGCAATACAAAGGCACCCGCACCTGTAGTTTGTGATGGTATCCAAACTTTTGCATTGGCATTCAATGCTGCTAATGCATTCGGCTCAGTTATTAATTGACCATTAGTTGGATCAGTAAAACGCCAGCGATCTTTTTCTAAAGACAATACATTGGCATCCGGAGTAAAAGCATTTGTAAATTCAATCTTATTGGCATTTAAAATATTATTACCATATACAAAGTTTACAAAAACGCTTGCATCAAAATTTTTGTACATGAAAGTTTGATTCAAACCACCTGTAAATTTAGGATTGGCATTACCAATGATGGTTCTGTCGTTTGCATCCACCACACCATCGCCATTAATATCTTTAAATTTAAGTGTTCCGGGATAAGCTGTTCCCACAATACCGGCATTGCTTGGTACACCAGATTTTAAAGTATAAGTATATTGACCTGTTGTGCCGTTATAGGTTGGATTAAAATCGCTTACCTGATACATGCCATCAGTTACATAACCAAACATAGAACCAACAGGCTGACCAACTTTTACAATATAATCAGCAGTTTGTCCTGTTAAAGCACCGGAATTATCATAATAGAAGTTTTGTCTTGCAGCTA
The DNA here is from genome assembly GCA_903881425.1 of uncultured Chitinophagaceae bacterium. GTDB lineage: Bacteria > Bacteroidota > Bacteroidia > Chitinophagales > Chitinophagaceae > CAILAF01. Next base: position 2,463 of record CAIRTF010000032.1, read on the forward strand.
AATTATCAATCGTGTTTTTATTGAATGCAATATTAAAATTAGCAGACCATCTAAAATCTTTGTTTTCAATTAAAGTAGCACCCAATGCAATTTCAATACCTTTATTAGTTGCTGCACCTATGTTCTGCAATTGAGAGGTATATCCTGAAGTTGTTGGAACAGGCGCTGCAATCAATAAGTTTTGAGCGGTATTTTTATAAACATCAACTGTTAAGGTTAATCTGTTTTTAAAGAATGCCGCATCAAATCCTATGTTTCTGGTAATATTAGATTCCCATTTTAAATAAGGGTTAGATAAAGCTGCAGGCAAATAACCAATGGTTGAACCCTGGTTTAATCCATACACAGCAGTTTGAAGGAATTGTGTGATATATAAATAATCATTAATTCTGTCATTACCTGTTTCACCATAACCTGCTCTTAATTTAAAATCTGTAATGAAATTAAGGTTACGCATGAATTTTTCCTGACTCAATCTCCAACCAACCGAAGCAGAAGGGAATGAACTCCATCTGTTTGGTTCGGCAAATTTTGAAGATCCATCTTGTCTTAATGTTAAAGAAAGAAGGTATTTGTTATCATAGGCATAATTAATTCTGCCAAACATAGATAATCTTCTTGCTTCAACAGTAGTGAGTTGAGGATAAGATGCAAATGGTGTTCCTATAACAGTTCCGGCAAATACCGGAGTAGATGTAATACCGGCGGCATATTGACCTAAACGATTGATATAACCTTCAGTTTTTACTTGTGTAAATTCCTGACCAATTACACCATCTAATACATGATGAGATCCGAACCTGTAATTAAAAGTAATAACATTAGAATTACTCCAGGTTCTTCTATCTGTTGTAGTTAATTGATAAATAGGTTTGCCGCTACCATTTAACCTTGCATCCGGTGTAATGGTATCTTCAAAGAATTTTTCTTCAAAATTATTGTCATCATATCCAAAAGTGCTTCTGAAAGAAAAATGCTTTGTAATAGCATAACTTAAATAACCTGTAAAATTGGTTACAGCAGTTGTTCTTCTTCTTACTTCGCCTTTATCCAATAAAACCGGATTTAATAGAGTTAAGCTGTTTGAATTGGTTTCAGCAGCATAAGCCAAATCATAAGTATCTACAGTTTGACCTGCTGTTAAAATAGGTTTATATCGAACTGATTGACGTAATCTGTTATATGCGGTTGAGCCTGCATCAGATGTACCTGAACCGGTTACTAATTGATTGGTGTATCGACCTGAAACACCAATCTTTAATTTATCTGTAATTTTAGAATCGATTTTAAGAGAGGCAATATTTCTGTTATATCCTGAATTTAATACAATTCCCTGATCTTGGTTATTGGTTAAACTTAAATTATAAGTTGTGTTCTTATTACCGCCGCTTGCAATCACATTATGGTTTTGTACAATGCCTGTTTGACCCATCATAATATTTTGCCAATCAACATTGGGTACTTTTTTATAATTCAATAATGTGTCCCAATAAGATCCCCAGTTATTATTAAAGTTACTTTCCGCAGTTCCGTTAACATTACCAATATATCTGCCCCAACGGCTTGCTTCATATTGAAAATTAATAAAATCATAAGGCTGTAAAACCGGTAATTCTTTAGTTAGGTTTTTCATACCAACAGATCCATTATACTGAAGTATCATTTTACCAGGCTTTCCACTTTTTGTAGTGATGATTACCACACCATTAGCACCACGAGCACCATAGATAGCAGTTGCAGAAGCATCTTTCAATACATCAATGCTTTGAATATCTTGTGGTGATAAAGTTGCCAGTGCATTATCAATAGGAATACCATCTACGATATATAAAGGTGAATTATCCTGGGTAATTGACATACCACCTCTTACTACAATTTTTACATTAGCGTCAGGAGAACCTTCTGAAGTAGTTACCTGCACACCCGCTAATCTTCCTGCCAAGGCTTGCTCAGCAGAATTAAGAGGAACATCTTTTAAATCTTTTGCGGTGATAGAGGCAACAGGGGCCAAAACATCTACTCTTCTTTTGGTTTGATAACCGATCACTACCACATCATCATTTTCTTTTGATTCTTGCTTTAATTTTACTGAAACTGTATTTCCATCAACAGTAATAGTTTGAGAAGCATAACCCACATAAGATATAATAAGACTATGTTTCTTATTATCATCAGGAACATTAATGGTAAAATTTCCGCCATTATCTGATTGAACACCTTTTTGTGTTCCTGCCAATAACACAGAAGCACCCGGAAGCCCTACTCCTGATTCGTTTGTTATTTTACCTTTTACTTGTTTAGTGGGAACTTGCGAGAAAGCAAATACTGTACATAAAAACATAAGTACAGAAAACCAGAGTAATCTTTTCATATAGCAATTCGTTTAGTCAGTTTTGTGAAGCAGAGAGAGGGGTTTTATGCAGCCTTCTTCAACAGTTTCACACACCAATTCTAAACAGATATTTTCTATTGTAATTGTGTATCGCTACATTTTTTTACGCAATCGTTCCCGATAACGATGGAGAAAGAAAGTACCCCAATTTTAATACCCCCTATATTCTAAAAATAAAGAAAGTATTTAAGAAAAAAGAATTGATTTTTTGATTGATATTTTTCATTTAGCCTTGATAGACATCATTTAGAATACTGATGAAAATCATAGCAAAAATCAATTGAATAAAAGAGATTTGTTCAGGAACTTATTTTAAAAACTGCCATTATGAAAATTGAACAATTATACACAGGTTGTTTGGCTGAAGCAGCTTATTATATTGAAAGCAACGGAGAAGTTGCGATCATCGATCCATTGCGCGAAACAAAACCTTATGTAGATCTTGCAGAAAAGAATAATGCTTCTATTAAATTCGTTCTAGAAACTCATTTTCATGCAGATTTTGTCTCAGGCCATATAGACCTTGCCAAAAAAACTAACAGTACAATTGTTTTTGGACCAACTGCCGTTCCTTCTTTTAAAGCACATATTGCCAAAGACGGAGAAGAACTAAAATTAGGTAATGTAACCATTCAAGTGCTGCATACACCCGGACATACAATGGAATCAACTTCTTATTTATTGAAAGATGAGGCCGGAAAAGATTATGCAGTGTTTACCGGTGATACTTTATTTATTGGTGATGTGGGCAGACCGGATCTTGCAGTTAGAAATAATTTAACCAAAGAAGATCTTGCCGGATTTTTATTTGATTCTTTAAGAAATAAAATCATGAATCTTCCGGATGATGTGATCGTTTATCCCGGTCATGGCGCAGGAAGTGCTTGTGGTAAAAATATGAGCCATGAAACATCCTCGACCATTGGCTTTCAAAAGAAATTCAATTATGCTTTGAAAGCAAGCATGACAAAAGAAGATTTTATTAAAGAAGTGACGGATGGTTTGGTTGAGCCACCACAATACTTTCCGAAAGATGTAATGATGAATAAAAACGGTTACGACAGTATTGATAACATTATAAAAAAAGGAACTACACCGTTAACTGTTGATGAATTTGAAACTGTATTAGAATCCACCAATGCACTTATCATTGATACAAGATCAAAAGATGCTTTTACCAAAGGTTTTATTCCATGTTCCATATTCATTGGTATTGATGATAAGTTTGCTCCTTGGGCAGGCACTTTAATAACCGATCTGCAACAGCCTATTTTATTTATTGCCGATGAAGGCAGAGAAGAAGAGGTAGTGATTCGACTGGCAAGAGTGGGTCACGACAATGTATTGGGTTATTTAAAGGGCGGTATCAATGCATGGAATGATGCACGTAGAGCTGTTGATACCATTGAAGAAATTTCAGCAAATAACTTTGCTTTAATGTATAACGGACATAACAATTTGTATAACCTTTTGGATGTAAGAAAAGAAAGTGAATATCAATCAGAGCATATCATCGGCGCCATTAATTTTCCTTTAGATTTTATTGAGCGTAATCTTAGTATGTTAAAACCGGAAGATGAATATTATTTACATTGTGCAGGTGGCTATCGTTCTGTTATTGCATGTTCTATCTTAAAAGTAAAAGGATTTTATAACGTTATCAATATTAAAGGGGGCTATTCATCTCTAAGCAATACACACTTGGTGCGGTCGGAATATGTAACACCTAAAAGCATGTTATAAATGAAGATTGGTAACCAAAACAATTAGTCAACGAATATTCTATCGACTATTTTTATTTTAAAGCCATTTCTTTGATCACCACATAAATGGCCATCGCTAAAACAAACCATCCAAATCCGGTTCTTAATTTTCCACCCGAAATCCTTTTACCTAACCATCCACCAATAAAAATGCCTGCTACTGCAATAGAAGTTAAGGTGAGCAAGAGTTTCCAATCAATTATAAAATGCCCGATATCACCCGAAAATCCTATTAAAGAATTCAATGCAATGATCAATAATGAAGTGCCAATTGCTTTTTTCATGGGCAATCCAACAATTACTACCAAAGTTGGTATCAATAAAAATCCGCCACCTGCTCCTAACAATCCAGTAACAATCCCGATACCTACACCATAAAAAAACAATGAATAAAAAGTTGATTCATTTTCATTCGCAGAGGTAATTCTTTCTTTTCCGCGGATCATAGAAAAAGATGATAGCAACATTAACAAGGCAAATAAGATCATTGTTACAAATGACTCTTTCACTGCCCAACCATTGATGATAAAAATAATTTTCGGAATTAAAGGAATGATGAATTTTCTGGTTATAAAAACCGTTATCACTGAACTCAATCCAAATAATTTCACCGTTCTGAAACTAACACAATCATTTTTATAATTATTAAATGCACCAATTAAACTGGTAGTTCCCACAATAAATAAAGAATAAGAAGTTGCCTGCTCTGGTTCTATTGCAAATAAAAAAACCAATACAGGTACTGTTAAAATAGAACCACCACCGCCAATTAAACCAAGAGATATACCTATCAATATGGCAGCGAGATAACCGATTATCTCCATTATACTTGTTTAGATTGCAAAAATATCTTCATTCTTGGCAATTCCTATCCTTTCATCATATTTGTTTTGCGATCAGCCATATAATTTCCCACATGTGCACAGTTACATACTTTTCACTTTGCTGATTGGTTATCTTTACCCGCAATAAAAAATTTGCTATGCTAAAAGTTGGTGTTTTCGGTGTTGGTCATTTGGGTAAATTTCATTTGAATAACTGGAAAGAAATTGAAGGTGTTAAGCTGGTTGGTTTTTTTGATCCGAATAATGATAATGCAAAACAGGTAACTGCCGAATACGGATTAAAGAGATTTATGGATGAAGAAAAACTAATGGCTGCCTGCGATATCATTGATGTGGTTGTTCCAACAGATAAACACTTTGAAGTCTGCATGGCTGCTGTGCGCATGGGTAAACATGTATTTGTTGAAAAGCCATTGACCAATAGTATTCAAGAAGCGAAAGATTTAGTGAACATGGTAAAAGAAGCCAATGTAAAAATGCAGGTTGGGCATGTAGAAAGATTTAATCCTGCTTATTTAGCAGTAAAAGATCTGAGCTTAAATCCGATGTTTATTGAAGTACATCGTTTGGCGCAATTTAATCCGCGTGGAACTGAAGTGAGTGTGATATTGGATTTAATGATACATGATATTGATATTATTTTAAGTTTGGTAAAGAGCGATGTAAAAAATATTTCTGCAAGTGGAGTAGCTGTAATGACTGACACGCCTGATATAGCCAACGTTCGTATTGAATTCAATAATGGCTGTGTAGCCAACTTAACCAGCAGCAGAATCAGTATGAAAAAAATGCGTAAGATGCGTTTGTTTCAAAAAGATGCTTATTTGGGAATTGATTTCTTACAAAAGAAAACAGAGATCATTAAATTGAAACAGCCCGAGGATAAAAACGTTTTCTCTTTTGATATTGAAACACCGAATGGTAAAAAAACAATTGCTGTTGCAAATCCTGAAATTGAACAAGCCAATGCTATTAAATTAGAATTACAAAGTTTTGTAGATGCCATCAATAATAATACCCAAACGGTGGTGAGCGAAATTGATGGCTTATTGGCAATGGAAGTAGCGCATTTGATTTTGTCTAAAATCAACAATACCAATATTCTTGTTTAATTCAATCCAATCATGGATGATATGTCCAATATTTCTATCATACCATCCCATGAAATAGATTGCAAGAGATGGGATGAATGCATTTCACAAAGCAGCAATGATATTATTTATGCACATTCATTTTATTTGAATGCAATGTGTGATGATTGGTGCGGATTAATTATTAATGATTACGAAACAGTTTTACCGATTCCATTTCGAAAAAAACTCGACATTACTTATTCTTATACACCTGCCTTTATTCAACAACTAGGATTATTCGGAAAAGAGAAAACATTGAATGATGCAATCATTCAGTCAATAAAAAAATATTTTCGCTTTGGCGATATCATGCTAAATTTTGAAAATCAAATTTCTGCTGTACAAAAAATAAAATCACTTACGAATTTAATTATTGTTCTATCAGATAGTTATGAATCTATTCAATCACACTACAAGAAAGATGTGCTTTTGAATATCAAAAAATCAGAGAAAGAAAATTTAGTTTATACCGATTCGAATGATGTTGAATATGTTATTCAGCTTTATCAATTACATTATCAATCAAGAACTAAACATACCACAGCTAAGGATTATAGCAATTTTACCAAACTTATTTTGCAATTGCATCAAACCAATCATTGCATAGCAAAAGCGGTGGAGCACAATGGGATAATTGTTGCAGCCGCATTACTTTTGAAAGACAATAAACGCATTTACAATATCATGAATGTTGTGACTGAGGAAGGAAGAAAAAAAGAAGCGAATTATTTTTTAATGAATAACATCATTCAAGAATTCGCCGGCACTGAATTAATATTCGATTTAGAAGGAAGTGATCTCCCCGGTGTAAAAAGTTTTTACCAAAAGTTCGGAGCAATAAACCAACCATATTTTCATTGGCATTTTAATGATTTACCCTGGTATATAAAATTAGTTAAAAAATAAAGCTATCGTTCTTCCAATATTTTTTCAGCAATCAACAGATCAACCGGTCGGGTAATTTTAATATTATCATATTCACCTTCCACCAAAAAAATATGTTCGCCATTTGCTTCTACAACAGTTGCTTCATCTGTAAAGCTTTCATTAAATGATTGTTCAAATGCAGCTAATAAAATTTCGCTTTTAAAAGTTTGCGGTGTTTGAATAATGCGTACTTTACTTCTATCGGCAACAATACTTTTATCTCCTTCTGCAATTCTGATACTATCTGTTGCAGCAACTGCCGGTATTGCACTTCCTTTTATTAAAGCCTGTTCGTAACAACAATGAATTAAATGCTTTGTCACCAAACATCTTACACCATCATGCACAAACACAATTGATTTTTCACTCACTGATTTCAATCCGTTTTGCACAGAATGAAAACGTGTTTTACCTCCCTGAACCAATTGAATTCTTTGCCGATTATCAAATGATTCAATCAATATATTACCCGTTTCTATGTGTTCTTCAGGCAAAACCAAAATAATTTCTAAATCATCATACGCTTCTAAGAATGCATTCAATGTATACCATAACAAAGGCTTGCCCTTAAGAGTCAAAAATTGTTTAGGCATAAAACTTCCCATACGTAAACCCATTCCACCCGCAACAATAACAGCAAATTTTTTCATACAACTAAAGATAAAGAAGGATTTTACACAAATATGCTTCTAATCATAAAAACGAATTAATAATTTCAATTACTTTTGCCAAAGTTCAGATATACAATGCTTAAACAGTGTACCGCTTTCATATTAATTTTGGCTTTAGCAGCGCAAACTTTCAACCAATTGGTTATTGTAATGGATTATTATACCAACACTGCATCCTATGCTAAAAATTGCGAGAACAAAGCCAAGCCAATGCTGCATTGCAATGGTCGTTGCCAGATGATGAAAAAACTAAAGCAGGAAGAAAATAAAGACAAACAAAATCCGGAACGCAGAAATGAAAATAAGAATGAAGTCATTTCTTCTAAATCATTTTTTGCAAGCGTCCAACAAGCTTTCTCTACAAACTCTTTTGATTATATCATTTTACATAATAAATCTGTTCAGGACATGTCTGCAGATTTCTTCCATCCTCCCGGAGCATAATCTTTCTTTTTAAATGCAGACTGAACTCGTCTGCTGATTACTCATTTCATTTAAAAAATAAAACTATTGCAATGCAACAGCATTTCATCAACGATGCTGCGCGTATAGCAGCATTAAAAAAAGTACGCGGATTGGTTATTATTTTATTAACCATCGTTTTCGCAACCATGTTATATTTTATTTACAATCTGTTTTTTAAAAAATATTTTATATGAGAAAGATTTTATTAATAGTTCTTTTGATAACCATTTCATTTAATTCATTTGCCTGCCCCATCTGCGGATGCGGTGGCGGTAATTTATATTTTGGTTTATTACCCAATTTCAAAAATAGATTTATCGGCGTACGCTATCATTACGCAGCGTATCATACTCAATTGGCAAATGATCCAACTCAATTCAGTACCAATCATTACAACTCAACAGAGATATGGGGCGGATTTAATATTGGCAGCAAATTTAAAGTGCTGGGCTTTATTCCTTATTATGCCAATAAACAAGTAGATGATGACGGCACTACTTATAAAAACGGCTTAGGTGATATTACCTTGATGGCACAATATAAAATTTTGGATATTGTTAAAAACGCAGCAGGTAATAAAGTGTTGCAACAACAATTATGGATCGGTGGCGGTGTTAAACTTCCAACCGGATCATTTAATGTAAATGTAAAAGATACCAGCACTACTATTGCCGATATCAATGCACAGTTAGGAACAGGCAGTATAGAT
>CAIRTF010000033.1 GCA_903881425.1 uncultured Chitinophagaceae bacterium
AGCTCTTCTTTTTGCTTTTTCTTACTCATTCTAAAAGATGATAAAGGTTTTGCATAATATACTTTACTCCAGGAAATATCTTTTGCAGGAACCAATTTTTCGTAGAGTTCTTCCAATACGGTGCTCATAATAGTACTAAAGTTTATCAAAAGTAATTACGAACTATACAGGAAGAAATGATACTCGTCAACATATACAAATTGATGTGTTTACAATCAATTGTAATAAAAATCCCGTCAGTGCTTTATATACTGACGGGACTGAATAAAAATTATTTAACTAAAACTTATCGTGCAATGCATCAAACTGCTTGTATTTTGCATCAAACGCATCATATGCTTTTGGATCTTTTGCTTTTGCCTTATCTCTCTTGTATTGATAGATATTTGCCAAAAAATCTACGGTTTTATTCAATACATTTTTCTCACTATTACTTTTAGTGGCTTTATCTTTTAAAACAGCGAAAGATTTTTCCATCCATTCTGAAGCTACATCTATTGCTTCCGTAATATTTTTTTCCATATCAGCATTTGCTTTCTTCAAACTGTCAATTACAGGTTTTGTTTTTAAATCAAGTGCTGCCTTCTTTTTCGGGTCCTTCTCTTCTGATTTTTTAGTATTGATCTCTTGCAATGCTCTGATATTAGAGCGTGTACGATCATCATAATCACCAAATTCATTGTAATAGATAACACCTACATTAAATGCCGCGATAGCATTCTGCGGATTTTTACCAAATGCTTTTTTAAACGCATCAGCCGCTTTACGCTGATAGGCTTCTATTTTAGTGCTGTCCAATGTTTTTTTATCCTCTTCAGACAAGTGTGCAAATCCATCGCCAAAACGTAAATAGCCATTTTCATCTAAATTACCTGCTGCATCTTCTTTATCAAACAAAACTGTTTTTTCTGATAAGGAATAATTCTTATTGATATAATCAATACCATAATCTTCCCAACTTTCTTCAGGATATAATTTTTTAGCAATCTTGATATATTTTTTTAATTCGGCTTCATTCTTTCTGGTAGTATTGATAGACATTACAAAACGATACACTGTTTCAAAATCTTTTCCACCAACTGAACTATCTGCCAATCTGGAAAAATAAGTATATGCATCATCAATATGATTACCGTTTTGATAAGCAATACCGGTATATAAAATACTGGTAGTATCCATAGTGGCAGTAGATGAAGCCCATTTATTTTGATAGAATATATCGCTGTAATTAACAGCTATTTTAAAATAATAAGCAGAGCTATCCCATTTCTTTGTTTGATATGTTTTAACGCCTAACCCAAATGAAGTTTGGTAAATATCAAAAGGGATATCACGGAAATTATTCTTATTTAACAAATCCATAGTTGGATCTAACTCCAAATATTTTTTATACGCTTCGTTTGCAGTTACTTCAATATTTGGATATTTTGCTCTGGTCTTTTCAGTTTTATACAACACTGAATATACTTTTGCTTTCCATAGCCACACTTCTGCTTTGCCCTGAAACTTAGGATCAGCTATCATTTTATCGATTTCTGTTTTAGCAAGTTCTTCCTGTCCGGGTAAGAAAGTGTATTTCTTTAAATCATCAAATTTTTGTGCCGTAACTGTTGCAACAACTACAAAACACATTGCAAGCATCAAGATTCTTTTCATAAAATCTTATTTATTGGTTTTGGGTTTAAATTATTTTATTCCGCCTTTGGTTCATCTGTTTGTTCTGCATCAGGTGTTTCATCTGTTGAATTAGTTTCAATAGATGAATCAGCAGCAACAATATTTTCTCCATCCGCAATTTCTTCCTGCTCTTCAATTTTAGAGATGGCTGCAATGGCATCTCCATCATCTAATCTTATCAATATCACACCTTGTGTTGCTCTACCCGATTCTTTAATATTTGCCACCGAAGTACGTAAAGTAATTCCGGACATGCAAGTTATTATTAAATCTTCTTTCTCCGATACATCTAAAATCCCTACCAATCGTCCTGTCTTTTCAGTAACATTAATAGTCTTCACTCCTTTACCGCCACGATTGGTAATTCTATATTCTTCCACATCTGTTCTTTTCCCAAATCCTTTTTCACTTACCACTAAAACAGTCTTGGTGTTATCTTCTTTTCTAACACAGATCATTCCTATTACTTCATCACTCTCATCATCTACTTCAATTCCGGCAACACCAATGGCACCACGACCTGTAGGGCGAACTTTTTCTTCAGGGAAACGAATGGCTCGTCCACTTTTTACTGCCATCATAATTTGGTTATTACCATCCGTCATTTTTGCTTCTAATAATTCATCTCCTTCATTGATGGTAATGGCATTAACACCATTTGCACGTGGACGAGAGAAATCTTCTAATGAAGTTTTTTTGATGATACCTTTCTTGGTACAAAGAATGATATAATGATGTTGAACAAATTCTTTATCTTCTAAATTCTTAACATCAATAATCGCTCTTACTTTATCATCTGTTGGAATTTGAATCAGGTTTTGAATGGCTCTTCCCTTACCTTGTTTTTCTCCTTCCGGTATTTCATACACTTTCAACCAATAACATCTTCCTTTTTCAGTGAAAAACATCATAGTATCATGAGTAGAAGCAACAAACAAATGTTCTACATAATCTTCCTCTCTTGTTTTAGAACCAACAGCGCCTCTTCCACCTCTGCGTTGTTGACGATATTCCGAAGCAGTAGTACGTTTGATATAACCCAAATGAGAAATAGTAATTACCACATCTTCTTCTTTGATGAAATCCAACATGTTCATTTCATCAGCCAGGAATTGTATCTCACTTTTTCTATCGTTACCAAATTTTTCTTTCACTTCAATCAATTCATTCTTGATCATTTCAAAACGTAAATGTTCATTCGATAATAATTCTGTCAAGAACGCAATGGTCATCATCAATTGCTCATATTCCTCTTTGATCTTATCTCGCTCCATTCCGGTTAATCGTTGCAAACGCATTTCCAGTATAGATTTGGCCTGTATCTCATCCAATCCCCATCCTGCATTAATCAAATTTTCTTTAGCAATATCCGGTGTGGCAGAACTGCGTATCAGGCGGATGACTTCATCCAGGTGATCTAATGCAATTAAATAACCATTCAAAATATGTGCACGCTCTTGTGCTTTTCTTAAATCAAATTTTGCTCTGCGAATCACTACCTCCATTCTAAAATCCACAAACTCGCTGATGAGATCTCTGAGATTTAAAATTTTCGGACGTCCTTTACTTAACGCCACATTATTGATACCGTAACTGGTTTGAAGTTCTGTGTATTTGTATAATTGATTGATGATGACATTTGCCATTGCATCACGTTTCAGATCAACTACAATTCTGGTTCCTTCACGTTTATTACTTTCATTGTTTACATGTGCAATGCCTTCAATGGTTTTATCATTCACTAACTGACCAATTTTATCAGTCAATGTATCCAATCCAACCTGATAAGGTACTTCTGTAATAACAATTTGTTCTCTGCCACTTGCTTTTGTATCAACATGACATTTACCGCGAACCACTACTCTGCCTCTACCGGTTAACATACCTTGTTTCACACCTTCCATTCCATAAATAATTCCGCCTGTTGGAAAATCGGGTGCTTTCACAAATTGCATTAATTCTTCTGCAGTAATTTCTTTATTAGCTATATAGGCTATACAACCATCTACTACTTCGCATAAATTATGCGGCATCATATTCGTTGCCATACCAACCGCAATACCACTCGAACCATTTACCAATAACTGAGGAATTTTTGTAGGCAGTACAGTCGGTTCTTTATATTCATCATTATAATTCAATTGAAAATCCACTGTTTCTTTATCAATGTCTTCCAACATGGCTTCTGCAAACTTTTGCAAACGAACTTCCGTATAACGCATGGCTGCAGGTGGATCTCCATCTTGTGTCCCAAAGTTTCCCTGACCATCTACCAATGTATGACGCATCGTAAATTCCTGCGCCATACGAACCACCGTATCATAAATAGCACTATCACCATGGGGATGATATTTACCCATTACATCTCCAACAATACGGGCAGCTTTTTTATATGGCTTATTGCTGTTATTACCCATTTCGTTCATGCCGAATAATACACGGCGGTGAACTGGTTTAAATCCATCGCGAACATCCGGTAAAGCACGTCCGACAATAACAGACATCGAATAATCAATGTATGCGGTCTTCATTTGCTCTTCAATATTTACCTGAATGATGCGGTCGTTATCGCTTGTTTGTTCGGGTATTAAATTCTCTTCCATGAATCGATTTTACGCAGTTTTTATGATAATAAATTCACCTTCCTAAAAGGGTTCGCGAAGATAACTTTTTACAACGGTAAAAACATATCAAATCATCAGTTTTTTCAGGGCTTTTATCCACAACTGTGGACGCTGGAAATATTGCTAAAATTTGATGAAACCGGTAGGTTTTCGACAGAAAAAACATTCATTGTTTTAAAAGCAGTAGTTTTCAAGTCCATTTAGTAAAAAACATAGAATTCTTTGCTGATATGAAACATATTTTACTCTTCGGCGCAGGTAAATCTGCTACTGTATTGATTGATTATTTGAAAGATATTTCAACTGACAAACAATGGAAGGTAACTGTTGCTGAAAATGATCTTGCATTAGCTCAATCTAAAGTGGGTGAACATGAATTTGCAAAAGCCCTTCAACTCAATATAGAAGATGATTTAAAAAGAAAAGCATTGATTCAATCAGCAGATATTGTTATTTCGATGATGCCTCCTGCCCTGCATTATTTAATTGCATTGGACTGTATTGAATACAAAAAAGATTTATTAACTGCTTCATACGTGGATGAGAAAGTAAAGCAAGAAGCATCAAAAATTAAAGATGCAGGTATTTTATTTTTATGTGAAATGGGATTAGATCCGGGCATTGATCACATGAGCGCTATGCAAATGTTTGATGATATCAAAAAACAAAATGGAAAGATCATTTCATTCAAATCTCATTGTGGCGGATTGGTCGCACCGGAAAATGACGACAATCCATGGCATTATAAAATAAGTTGGAATCCAAAAAGTGTTGTGTTAGCCGGAAAAGCAGGTGCCATGTTTAAAGAAAATAAGGAAATACGAAATACAAATTACGAATTACTTTTTCATGGTTGTAATGAAATTGAAATAAATCAATTGGGTAAACTCTCCTACTACCCTAACCGTGATTCTATAAATTATATGCAATTATATCATTTAGAAGATGCTGAAACATTTATCCGAACAACATTACGTTACCCTGAATTTTGTAAAGGCTGGCAAGCAATCATTGATTTTAAGTTAACTGATGAAGAAAAAAAATATGATACAAACAAGCTTTCATTGGCATCGTTCTTTCAACAACATTTTAAACTCCATCATTTTGATAATGCACTTCAAACTATTGAGTCAAATGATTTATTAAAGAATCAATTTGAAAATTTAGGATTGCATGACGACAGAATGCTTATAGATAAAGGCTTTTGCAGCGCAGCCGATGTATTACAATTTATTATTGAAACGAAATGGGCATTGCAAAAAAATGATAAAGACATGATCGTGATGTTGCATGAGATTGAATATGAAGTGAATGGTCAAAAGTTTAAGGTGAATAGTGAATTGATTGTGAAAGGAGAAAATAATGTACATACTGCTATGGCAAAAACTGTTGGATTACCATTAGGCATTGCAGCCAAATTAATATTAGAAGAAAAAATTAAAGAAACAGGATTACATATTCCTGTGCTTGCTTCTATCTATGAACCTGTGCTTCAAGAATTAAAAACATTCGGAATCAGATTTAATGAATCTAATTAATCATTAAACAATGGGCAACATCGCAAAATCTTTCTGTAAAACATTCTGCACATCATTTGGTTGTAAAGCAAACCAATTTTGTAATATAGATGCATAGACAGATCGAAAATCGTTTTGCATAGGCACATTATCATTCACGGTAACATTCGTTGGAATAATCGGATTTGTTCCAATCACACCGCCTTTCACTTTATTCCCAAAATAAAATAAAGGAGCAGCAGCGCCATGATCTGTTCCACCACTCGCATTGCTTTTAATTCTTCTTCCAAATTCCGAGAAGGTCATACCCATTACTTTATCTCCCACTTGTAAATAATTCAAATCATCCATAAAAACGCCAATGGCTTCACTAACTCGTTTTAATAAATTAGCATGTGTGCCAATGGTTTTATCTGCATCATCGGTTTGTTTGGAATGTGTATCAAAACTTCCGGTATTCACCATATAAATTTTTGTCTTCAATCCGCCTGCAATTAATCTTGCAACAATTTTTAATTGATCTGCTAACGGATTTTTCCCCTGTGCAGGATATTTATCACTTTGCTTCGTAACTTTTAATGCTGCTTTTTTAATCACATCTGCATATTGATCTGTTTTCAAACTCATCTCTTCAATATAATTCAATTGCTCACCCCATCTTGAATTGCTGTTTACATTTTCTTTCCCTTCAATCAGATTATAAAAATTATTCGGATTACTGATGGCTAAACCCATCGTAAATGATGGTCCCTGAAAAGTTGAAGAAACCACAGAGCCTACCTGAATAGCCAACGGATCGGGCATTGCAGCATTCGGATAATTATTGGGAAACTGCGGATATACTTCATTTAAAAATCTTCCTGCCCAACCGGTATTGATAATTTTATCGCTATCACTTCCTGTCATCCAAATATCTGTTGCTCTGAAATGAGAAAAATTAGGTTTAGGATAACTCACTGCCTGCACAATGCCTAATTGACCGTTATTAAATAAATTCTGGAGTTCTGTTAAAGACGGATGTAATGCAACTGCATCAAATCCATTCAATCGCAATACTTTGTTTTCAGGTAAAGCAATATTGGTTCTTGCATTGGTATAAGCACTGAGTTGATCAAAAGGAATCACCGTATTAATACCATCATTACCACCAGCCAATTGCACCAACACCAAAACTTTATCATCATTCATGTAATTACTCAATGCATGCATTAATGGAGTTCCGGCCAATGCTTTTAGGGAAATGCCATTTAAGAATGTTGGCAATGCAACACCGAGTAGGGTATTTTTTATAAACTCTTTACGTTTCATAGTTCTATAGTGAAAAGTGAATGGTGAAAAATTTAAATTAGTTCTTATTAATTAGTCCTGTTAGCAACCTGAAACATTTTATCATTTGCTACCCAATACTTCTTATTTCAGCATCGGTTAAATATCCCAGATCATTTGCAATATCAAGAGCAGCATCTATTTCAATGACAGAACCTCTGCTAATCTCAAAATATCTTTTTCTTTCAGCCTCAGATTTTCGGGAAGAACCTTCTGCAATATTTAAGTGAACAGATAATGCTGCACGTCTTATTTGAGAGATCATTCCGAACTTTTCTTCAGCAGGAAAATAGTTTGTTAATTTATAACAATCTGCAACAAATAATCGCGATGCAGAGTATATAGCTAATTTTTGATAATTTAATTGCAAAAACATACTCCAATTTTTATTTAAAATAAGGTATCAGAAAATTTGATCAGAAACAAACAATGCAAAAACAATTATCAGTCATAGAATTTTCACCATTCACTTTTCACCTTTCACGTTAATTGATATTGCGGTAAGTTCATTAAATATTGAAACAGTTTTTTTAATTTATTGGTCACATCTTTTTTATTGGATGCGTCATCGGGTTTGTCTTTTAATTTATTCCATGCATCCGTCCAGTAATGATCGCTCATCATACCTTGCAATCCTGATAATAAAATTCCTTCTTTCAAATATTGTTTTTCTTTATCGGGCAAACCCATCCTGTATAATAACTGAACAGTTTCATTAATTAATTGATCCGGATCAGATGGATCAGAAAATTGTTGTGCAAAAGCAATCGGATCGATCACAATTTTTTTATTGCTGGGTCTGCCAAACCCATTGTTGATCATTCTGTCCGTGAATTGATTTCTTTTCGGCAGTGTATCTGAATTGATCCAAATTTTATCAAACTGTGGTACTTGATAAAATGCCTGCCAACCAGCCACATTCGGCGGATCACCAATATTCTGTTGCATTTGCGAAGCAGCTTGCTGAATATTTAACCAAAATGCATATTGATTTACATAATCATCATTATTGGGAAATTGAATATTGTATTCTCTGCATAAGCCAACACAAAAATCAATCGGACTTTTAATGATACTTCCATAATTAGATACATCAAAAAAATGACGACTGCTTAACAATTGCTTCAATACAGGTTTTATCTCGTAATTATTTTTTCTGAAAGTTTTAGCTAAAGGTTCAATGATATTTTTTTCTGTTGCTTCATCAATGTTATGGTACACAAAGAATCGATATAATTTCCTGCAAATGAATTTAGAAACTTCTTCCTGTGCAAAGATCATATCCAGCATATCATCTAATTCCTGTTCTCCATCTTTTCCTTTTCTGCCTTTGATAATGGCATTATTATAAAAAGAAGAAAATTGTTTATCGGTATCATCATGTCTGGTCGCATCAAATATGCCATGTGCTTCAGGTAATATTTTATTTTCAATTCTGAAACCTGTCAATACTCTCGCTGCGGCTTTTACATCAGCCTCGGTATAATGAGAGCCACTACCCTTGCCTACTGTAAACAATTCCTGTAATTCTCTTCCATAATTTTCGTCAGGTGCTTTCTTGTTATTGTTATTACCGTTTAAATATTTCAACATATTTGGATCTAGTGTGATGGCTTTCACCAATTCTTTAAAATTTCCTAATGCATATTGGCGTAATAATTTATTATGCAGATAACTCCAGGTGGCATTATCCACAATATTTGTTTCTGATGAAAAATGATTATGCCAAAACAAAACCATCTTTTCCTGTATCGTTTTGTTTTGATTGATCATTAAACCTGTCCACCAGGCTTTTAAAGAATTTTTTCTTCTGCCTATTTCCATTCCTGTTTGTTTGGTGGCAGTAACCCATGTATCACCTGATTTAATTTCAGGATCAGCATATTTATCATCATTATAATTATTCAGGGGTGGTGCAGGTTCTGTTTCAACAGTATCAATTAATTCATCAATTGTTTTACGTAAAGATGCAGAAGCGAAATAATCAACATCATCCTTCTTAGCGCCAAACATGGTTCTTTTTAATAAATGTGTGGCTTGAACTTTTGTCCATTTACCTCTGTACTTTTTTATACCACTATTGACTTGGGGAACTTCCATCGCAGAGAATATTTTATATTGATACTAAGAATGAAATTAAACGAATTAGTTTAAACTCAAACATCTGTAAAATAAAAAAAAGAGGTTATTGTATTAACCTCTTTAATCAATCATATCAATAAATTTTATAACTCTCTTATCCAAATATTTTTAAAACTGATAGGCTCGCTTTTATCACCATGGGCTTGTAATTTTATCGGACAAGCACCATGCTTTTTATAATAAGGTTCCCCAATCCATCTTGTTTCGCCTTTCAGTTCAACAGCATTTTGAACAAGCACACCATTATGAATTACGGTAACTTTTGCTTTTAATTTTATTGTTCCATCTTCATTAAAAACAGGCGCTGTCCAAAAAATATCGAATGTTTGCCACTCACCCGGTTTACGGCAAGCATTGGCTAAGGGAATGTATTGTTTATAAACACTTCCCACTTGTCCGTTGGTATAGGTTTTATTATTATAATTATCTAAAATTTGAACTTCATAGCCTGCGTCACCATTTCCTGTAGAAGCAAGAAATACACCACTATTGCCACGCAACTGTCCTTCCCCGGTTATATTTTCAGGAATGCGATATTCCAGATGCAATTGATAATTGGTGAATGATCTTTTGGTTTGAATATTACCAACTGCTTTATTTACTGTCATGATTCCATCCGATAATTTCCATGTGGCTGTCTGTGAAGGATTATTAGTCAGTACCCATTCATTTAAATCTTTCCCATCAAACAAAATAATTGCATCAGATGGCGCACTATTGTTTGTTCCCGGTGTAATTACTTTTGGAACAGGACTATATACTTCTGTTTTAGCAGCAGAATCTGCAGCACTCATTTTTTGTGCAATTGAAAAAGAGGTAATAGAAATAAATAAAAGAATAAAAAATATTTTTTTCATGTGCAAGCTTTTACTGAAAGTAAATATTGTTATTTAATTAATAAAATTATTTCTTTCTCTTTTTCGACATTTCATCATCATCCTTATCTGCATTCAATATCCATTCAAAATCCAATTGTCGTTTATCTAAATTAGCTGCTACCAATCTTACCATTACTTTATCACCCATTCTAAATTGCCTGCCGCTTCTTCTGCCCACTAAACAATAGTCACTTTCAATTAATCTAAAATCATCATAATCACTTAAGCTTACAATATTGACCAATCCTTCACATTTATGCGCAACAGTTTCCGCAAAGAAACCAAAACTCGTAACGCCACTCACTACCGCTTCAAACACTTCACCCACATGGCTTTTCAAGAATTCTACTTGTTTATATTTATTACCGTCACGTTCGCATTCCATGGCTGCTCTTTCTCTTTCACTGCAATGCCGGCATTTCTCTTCCATCTTTTTATCAATGATGGCTTTATCCAATAAAATACTTTGCAACACCCGATGCACCAACACATCCGGATAACGACGTATAGGTGAAGTGAAATGACAATAATGTTCGAATGCTAAACCGTAATGCCCGATATTATCTGTTGTATAAATGGCTTTAGCCATGGTGCGAATACCTAATTGCTCCAACACATGTTGTTCGGGTTTCCCTTTTACATCTAATAGCATTTGATTGAAACTGAAAGCAATTTTTTCAGGTGTGGAGATATCAAACTGATGCCCGTATTTTTTAGCAAACTCAATAAATGGTTTCAATTTATCTTCATCCGGCTGGTCATGCACACGATACGGAAAAGGAATTTCTTTTTGATTGATCTTTATTTTGGCCACATTTTCTGCAACAGTTCTGTTAGCCAACAACATTAATTCTTCAATCAATTGATTGGCTTCCTTACTTTCTTTTACCACAATACCAATCGGCTTTCCTTTTTCATCTAATTTAAATCGCACTTCCTGCGAAGAAAAATTAATGGCTCCGATTTTAAAACGCTGTTTACGCAAACGCTGTGCTATTTCATGCAGCAATAAAATTTCTTCTGCATATTTTCCTTCTTTTGTTTCTATAATCTGTTGTGCATCTTCATAAGTAAACCGGTGATCTGAATGCATTACGGTTTTGCCCAACCAGTATTGTTGTACTTCACCTTTAGTATTCATTTGAAAGATAGCAGAGAAAGTAAATTTATCTTCATGCGGACGTAATGAACACAACTCATTTGAAATTCTTTCCGGTAACATCGGATTGACTCTATCCGGCAAATAGACAGATGTAGCTCTTTTATAAGCTTCTTCATCCAATGCAGTTTCGGGTTCTACATAATAACTCACATCAGCAATATGAACACCTATTTCATACAAACCATTTTTTAATGTGCGAATAGAAATAGCATCATCAAAATCTTTTGCATCAACAGGATCGATGGTAAACGTTAATATATCTCTGCAATCTCTTCTTTGTTTAATTTCATTACTATCCAAAACATCAGGCAGTCTTGCAGCATCTTCTAAAACAGTATCTTCAAACGAAAGCGGGAAGCCTGCTTCAGCCAATATCTCTTTCATTGCTGCATCATTGATATCCTCTTCTTTCATAATGCTTACTACTTCTCCAATCGGCTTCTTATCTCCTTTATTCCATTGCACCAACCGTGCTATCACTTTTTCTTTATTCTTTGCTCCTTTTAATTTAAATAAAGGAATAAACATATCGGGCATGGGTTTATCCGATATCGGAATAAAAAACGCAAAGTTGGTAGAGAGTTGTATATGGCCAATAAATTCTGTTTGTTTGCGTTCCAACACTTCTGTTATTCTGCCTTCTTTCTTCTTGGTTACTGCATTTTCTTTAATCACTTTTGCCCTTACGGTGTCTCCATGTAATGCCGTATTAAAATCACCGGGCCGAACCAAAATATCGCTAACACCTTCTCCCAACACCACATAACCAATGCCGGAACGGGTAACTTCCAACACACCTTTCATCGCTTGTTGAACAGTTGTTTTATGTGTGCTTTTTTTTTGCTTTTTCTTTTTACTCATTTGTCAGGATTGAAACTGAAATTACGAATGAATGAAATAACAGTTGCATTGAATTGTTCACCTTCGTTGAATAAGAATTTATGACGGATGGGTAATACATATAAAGGAGTTTCCAATAATTCATCTTTGAATTTAGTTAATCGAACGGCATCTTTTTCGGTGGTAAGAATCATTTTATGTGTTGCTTCAATTTCATGATATCTTTCTTTGATGGTATTCAAATCATCAATACTGAAAATATGATGATCGCTGTAATCTTTCTGATAATACGTATATGCATTCTGCATTAAATATTCTTTCAATGGCTTTGGATTAGCAATGCCGCAAACCAATAATACTTCATCTTCCTGCGTTACTTTTCTCAATGATTGATGAATGATATGATAAGGCACTCCATATTCTATGCAGGTAAAAAATATTTCTTGCGTTGGCAACACATGCAAGTTTCTGATGATTTTTTGGCGTTTATCCTCGGTTAAATTGGGCGGACATTTTGTAACAACTATAATCTGCGCTCTTTTAGCTGATGACCATTCATCTCTTAAATCACCTGTTGGTAAAAAGAAATCGTTGGAATATAAATTATTGAACTCAGTTAAAATAATATTCAATCCGGCTTTTACTTCTCTGTGCTGAAAAGCATCGTCTAAAATAATGGCTTGCAAGTCAGGTATGTCCTGCAATAAATAAGGAATGGCTACAATTCTTTCTTCCCCTACTGCTACAATTACGTTCGGAAATTTTAAATGGAATTGCATCGGCTCATCACCAATATCCAATGCTGTTGCTGTGGTAATTTCATTGGCAATTACATATCCTTTTGACTTTCTTTTATAACCACGACTTAAAGTAGCAATCTTAAAATGCGGGTGCAATAAGGCTAACAAATATTCAACCATGGGAGATTTACCTGTTCCGCCAACAACCAAATTACCCACACAAATAACAGGGAAATTAAATTCTGCTGATTTGATATATCCTTTTTTATACAACCAATTTCGCAATATGATAATACCACCGTAGATTAATGCCAACGGAAATAAAACAATGCGAAAAGATTTTAAGAAAAAGGAATTAAAATTCATAAATATGCTCCGGTGTAATACAAAAAGTTAAAGGTACATCATATTCGTTGGCGTCATCAATTGAATCTTCTGCATTAAAATAACTGAACCCGATTTTAATAATATCATGCGCACATTGCATTAAAAATTTATCATAAAATCCTTTGCCATAGCCAATTCTGTTGCCATGCACATCAAATGCCAATAATGGAACAAATACCAGATCAATATCCATCGGATGCATTTCAACTGTTCCGTTTGGTTCATTGATGCCGAATGAGTTGGTATGATAAACAGTTTCTTCATTAATTAAAATTGCTTGCATAGATGCATCATTCAATTGCATTACAGGATAAGCTATTTGCAATCCCGGAATCATATGCCGTAAATAATTGGTAAAGGGAATGGTATTCGGTTCATGCTTATGCGGCATGGGCCAATAAGTAAATAAAGTTTGAATATTACTGAGATCCATTTTTTGCAATTGTAACAACAACAAATCATCCATCTTCATTTTCTCTTTTGAAGAAAGTTGATTTCTTTTTTTTGTATAAATATCTCTAAGTTGCTGCTTGTTCATTGGTAAAGAATGAAAATAAAGTAGTACCGTAATGCCGAACAAAATTAAATCCTTTAAACTGCTCGTAATTATTTCTGGGTGTATGTTCTAAAATAAAATAACCATCATCTGCAATTAATTTTTTCTCAACAACCAGTTTAGGTAATTCATCAATTGTGCCTAATGCATAAGGCGGACCTGCAAAAATAAAATCGTATTGTTCGTTACAAGTATTCAAATAAGTGAATACATCCATCTTCAACACTTTTGTATGCTGCATACCAAGCATCTCTGCATTTTTTTTGATGAATGCATGCATGATGGCATCTTTTTCTACAATAGTTAAATCACCTGCACCACGTGATGCCAATTCGTAACTAATGCAACCTGTACCGCCAAAAAGATCCAATGTTTTGATTCCATCAAAATCAATTCTGTTCTGTAAAATGTTGAACAATCCTTCTTTGGCTATATCAGTTGTAGGCCTGGTGTAGGGCATTTTTGCAGGCGGATTGATTCTTCTACCGCCCCATTTACCGGCAATGATTCTCATACAGCCAGATTGAGAAATGGTGAGAAAAAATGCGGAGGATATTCTTCCAGATTTTCTTTCAACAAAAATTCATCGGATATTTTATCGAAGGTTACTTTAGGAAAAACTTTCTGAATATAATCATACAGATTACTTCTTGTTAAGACAAACCCTGAAATGTCTAGATCAGTATAATCAACAGATAAATTGAATTGCTGTACTATGTTGAGGAGATAATATAAAATATCTTCCGGTGTTTGATAATCGTAACTCTGCACCAATTGCAATTTATTATTGTTGACCAACACCACCAGGAATTGATGATAATAAACCTGTACTTTAATAAAAGCCGAAAAATAAGATTTACCTTCTCTGAAAATATGCTCTACAGTTTTTGAGAAAGTATGGCGGGGTGTTACCATCATCAAATTCGCATTCACCATCTCATTCAATTCTTTTTTGATGCGATATACGTTCACCACTTGCGGAATAATATTAACGTGGTCAAATTTTATTACCTGATTGATAGATTCTCCATGTATCGTCTCTAAATAAACATCAGCAGAATTCGTATTAAATTTTTCTAAAGGAACAATCACTGCTTCATTCAAATTATAAAATACTCGTGTATCATTATAACTTCTGTCTAACACCACAGAATGTGTTCTCACCTGATAAAAAATATCATACCAATCTGTTTCATTGCTATTGAAAGTAAATATTTCCAAAGCTGCCACCTGATCTTTACCGGCCATTTTAACCAATAAAGCCATATGCGTATTGCTTATTTCCAATAACAACTGATCGCTGTTAAAAGGCGATTGCGCTTCCAGTTCTCCGTAAATACTGATCTTTTTTTCAACCATTCCTCAAATATAATGTGCAATGATAAATAAACCATCGCATTCATATAAATCCATTGTGGCAAAACACAAAACCTTAGTTTTGCGGCGCTTGATGCAAAACGCTGCCGATAATATTGATCTACGGGTAAAAATCAGTTACCGACAAATTCTGCAAATTGGTTTACCCATTGCAGCAGCCATTATTGTACCTCAGATAAACTTTATTACCAATAATATTTTTCTGGGCGGATTAAATCAACAGGCTTTAGCAGTGGCGGGCATTACAGGCGTTTATTATTTAGTATTTGCTGTATTGGGCATTGGCTTAAATAACGGATTGCAAGCATTAATTTCTCGTCGTGCCGGAGAAAACAGAATCGATGAAATAGGTAATTTATTTTCTCAGGGTATTCGAATTGCTTTTGTTTTAGCGATAATAGGAATATTAATTACCTGGTTCCTGGCTCCTGTTATTTTACGATGGTCCATGCACGATGAACAGATCATTCAAATGGCTATTCATTTTTTGAGGATAAGA
>CAIRTF010000034.1 GCA_903881425.1 uncultured Chitinophagaceae bacterium
AAAATTATTGATGAAAAATTAGCGTATGAGAATCAATATATTTCATTAACGCATTATAATGTGATTAATCCAAGTGGTGGAGAAGGCATCTATGGAAAAGTGCATTTTAAAAATACGGCGATTGGTATTGTGCCGGTTGATAAAGATCTGAATACTTATTTAGTTGGTCAGTTTCGTTTTACTATCAATCAATATAGTTGGGAAATTCCGGAAGGTGGTTGCCCTGTAAATGAAAATCCATTGCTGGGGGCCAAGCGTGAATTGTTGGAAGAAACCGGATTGAAAGCAGATCGTTGGCAAGTATTGGGAACATCACATTTATCTAATTCAGTCAGTGATGAGAACAGCGTTTTTTATTTAGCAACTGAATTGTCACAACATGAATCTCAACCCGAAGAAACAGAGCAATTAAAAATTAAAAGGGTTTCTTTGCAAACAGCTTTTGATATGATTGATGACGGAGAGATTACAGATGCGTTAAGTATTATTGCATTAAGAAAAGTACAGGTATTATTATTGCAAGGAAAATTATCATTCTAAAATCTAATAATGGCAATAAATAAAAGTTCATTAATAATCGGAAGACAACCTCTGGTAGAAGCCATTCAATCCGGCAGGGCCATTGATAAAATTCTATTGCAGAAAAATGCAAATGGTGAAGTGGTGAGTGCTATTCGTGCTTTATCGAAAGAATATAATATTCCGATTCAATTAGTGCCGGTCGAAAAATTAAATTATTTAACGAAAGCCAATCATCAAGGTGTGGTTGCGTTTGCGGCGTTGGTGCAATATATGGATCTGCAACAAGTGATCGATTTTGTTGTATCGAAAGGAGAAACACCTTTGTTTTTAATGTTGGATGGAATTACAGATGTTAGAAATATTGGTGGCATTGCACGAAGTGCTTTGTGTTGCGGTGCACAAGCTATTATTATTCCGGATAAAGGTGTTGGCGCATTGAATGAAGAAGCGATGAAAAGCAGTGCGGGTGCATTGGAGCATATTAATATTTGCAGAGTGAATAGTTTATTAAAAGCGGTTGATACTTTGCATTTGAACGGTATTCAGGTTTTTACAAGTGAAATGCGTGCCGATAAAAAATTATTTGAACTCGATTTTCAAACACCTTGTTGTGTGATTATGGGTGATGAAGGAAAAGGCGTGCAACCTTATTTGGCAAAGTCGGCAGATTATTTTTTCTCTATTCCAATGGCGGCAAAATTCGATTCATTCAATGTATCTGTTGCAACAGGTATTATCTTGTATGAAGCAATGAAGCAAAGGTTGTAAACCCCTAAACCCTAAAGGGGAATTAATTATATGAACTCACTAGATTATCATAAAAATAATAGTAACACCCCTTTAGGGGATGGGGGTATATCACTCATAGAATGTCCGCGTGATGCCATGCAGGGATGGAAACATTTTATTCCAACAGATCAAAAAATAAAATACCTCAATGCATTATTAAAAGTTGGTTTTGATACTATCGATTTCGGCAGTTTTGTTTCGCAGAAAGCAATTCCGCAAATGGCTGATACAAAGCAAGTGATTGACAGATTGCTGATGACAGATGACAGAACAAAGCTATTGGCAATTGTTGCAAACACTCGAGGCGCTGAAGAAGCAGTGGTGTATGATGCAATCACTTATTTGGGCTTTCCATTTTCTATTTCACCTACTTTTCAATTAAGAAATGCCAATAGCACCATTGAAGAAAGTTTGATTCGGGTAGAAGAGATACAGGAATTGTGCATCAAGAATAAAAAGCAATTAGTGATTTATTTAAGTATGGGTTTCGGTAATCCTTATGGTGATTTGTATAATGAAGAAATATTATTGCATTGGGCTGATGAGATGGTGAAAAGAGAAATACATATTATTTCTTTGGCCGATACTGTGGGTGTTGCAACACCGCAACAAATCAGTTTTGCATTGAATGCTTTAATTTCAAAATATGCATCAACAACATTTGGTGTGCATTTGCATTCTACTAAAAATAATTGGAAAGCAAAGCTGCAAGCTTCTGTGGATGCAGGTTGTACAAGATTTGATGGTGCATTAAAAGGTATTGGCGGTTGCCCAATGGCACAGGATGAGCTGGTTGGTAATATGGATTCTGAATTAATGATTGCCTATTTTCAACAACAAAATAATTTAATGAATTTAAATCAAGATGCATTGAGAGAAAGTCTGTTGATTGCATCTGAAATATTTATTTGACATGAAATTTCATTTTGAATTAGATATCAAACCATTTGAAGAAAAGATCAATCATCATCACAAATTAATGTTGGTGGGTTCTTGCTTTACAGAAAATATAGGAGAGAAGTTACACAAACATAAATTCTCTGTGTTAGAAAATCCGAATGGTATACTATTCAATCCGGTTAGTGTGGCTGAAGCGATCATCAATATCATTCAAAAAAAAGTTTACACAACAAACGATTTATTTTATTTGAACGAAACATGGCATAGCTGGCAACACCATAGTCGTTATTCAGGCATTACGGCTGAAGATGCATTGCAAAAAATAAATGCGTCCATTCATCAGGCGCATCAATTTCTACAAACTGCCGATCATTTATTGATCACTTTAGGTTCGTCATGGGTGTATACTTTAACCGACAAAGCAAAGAATGCACAATTGGGAACGGTTGCGGCCAACAATCACAAAGCACCGGCTGATTGGTTTGAAAAAAGATTAATGAATGCCGGACAAGTGCAAGCTGTGTTGGGAACAATGTTGGATCAATTAGGAATTTTCAATCCGAATATCAATGTGATATTTACAATAAGTCCGGTTCGGCATTTACGTGAAGGTTTGATCAATAATAACAGAAGCAAAGCGGTTTTGATACAAGCTGTTCATGGATTGACAGAGACATTACCCAAACTAAAATATTTTCCTGCATATGAATTGGTGATCGATGACTTACGTGATTATCGTTTTTATGCAGAAGACCTGGCGCATCCCAATTATGCTGCAACAGAATATGTGTGGGATAAATTTACACATGCATTAATGAGTGAGGAAACAAGATTATTGATGAAAGAAATTGCAGAAATTAATTTGGCATTTAAGCATAAACCTTTTAATGCGAATACGGAACAGCATAAAAAATTTCTACATTCATATTTAGAAAAGACAAAAGCTTTGCAAGAACAATATCCTTATTTGAATTTTGGTAAAGAGTTGGAATATTTTAATTCTAAATGATTATCTACACTTCGAGTTCCTCAGTGTCACAGTCAAGTAAGACATGCAGTAAAAATTTGTCATGGTGAGGCTCTGAAACATTGATAATCTTTATTTCATCACTCCCAAAATCTCCAACACCAATTGTGCAGAATTGCCGGCTGCTAAATTTCCATACTTCACGAAATCCAGTGCAGCACTGTCATCTGCCGAATCTGATAAAGAACGAATAATTAAAAATGGAACTTTTTGTTGATAGCAAATTTGTGCTACGGCTGCTCCTTCCATTTCTGTAGCATCTGCATTAAATTCTTTTCTTAAAGCAATATTCTTTTTGGTATCAGCTAAAAAAACATCACCGGTAATGATCGTTCCAAAAAATATTTGCGGTGCATGTGTGCTGATATTTTGTAACACCGTTTTTTTGGCCGCTTGTTGTGCCAATGCAATTAAAGCAGAATCGCAGGGAAAATAAATCGGATTGCGAGAAAAGTTATATGGATTCAATGTGCCCCATTTTTCTAAACCATTCGAACTTAATCTTCCATAATCATGATACGCCATTTGTTTAGCAACGACAATATCTCCGGGTAATAAATTCGGATTCATGGCTCCGGCAATACCTGTAAACAAAATGGCTTTTGGATGAAAATGTTCTAATAGTAAAGTAGAAGTGATGGCTGCATTTACTTTGCCAATACCCACTCTGGTTAAGACAATGGGTTTGCCATTTAAAGTACCGGTATAAAAACGAATGCCTTCAATCACCGTTTCTTTTTTATTATTGATTTTAGTTTTCAATAATTCCACTTCATTCTCAAATGCACCAATGATGGCAGTAATATCATTTGATTGAACGGGAAAATAATTATTAGGAGATTCCTGTTTGGCCAATAAACCTTGTGCACTTGTATTTTTTAAAATAAAAAACGATAAAAATAAAATCAACACTACTTTTCTCATAACATATTTTTTATTTCCCCTTCAGGGGATTAAGGGGTTAATGTATTCTATCGCCTCTAACTTCTAATTGCTTCATGATATCGGCTTCATATTGCAACCATTCATTCCAACGTGTACGCACTTTTTTTGTATCAATATAATATTCAGCCAATTCAATGAATAAAGTATAATGTCCTGCTTCACTTTCCATAAATCGTCTGTAAAAATTGCGCATGTATGCATCGTTCAATCCTTCACTCAATCGTTTGAAACGCTCACAGCTTCTGGCTTCTATCAATGCCATCGTTAGGAGTTGATCTAAAAATCGTTCTTCCGTTCTGCCGCCTTTTCTTTGGAATTCCAATAATTTATTCACGTACACATCTTTGCGCTGAACACCCAATGCTAAATTTCTTTTTTCCAATTCATGTAATACCAAACGAAAATGTCCCCATTCTTCTGTAACGATCGGGGAAAGTTCTTTCACTAATTTTTCTTTATCAGAATAACGCTGAATATAAGAGATGCAGGTCATCGCTGCTTTTTGTTCGCAATAAGCATGATCGGTCAGTATTTCTTTGATACTTATTGCTGCCAGATCAACCCAACGCGGATCGGTAGGCAATTGCAAGCCGAGAATATTTTTAGTGTCTTGTGATAAATTTTTGCTCATAATATCCATAAATACGGTGCAAACTTATTGTATTTGAAATTTATAATCTGCATCAACAGATTAGTTCTGTTCACTTCATAAAATTTCTTATTTTCATTGTCTAAACTTCTACTATGCGATTTGTTCCGCCAATACTTTCCGCCACTGTTACGCTTGCTTTAATTTATGTATTGAATATTCAAATTCCAATTGGTGCATCAAAAACACCGCGATTAGGATATTTCTTATCGCCGCAGCAAGGCTTCTGGCAAAATGCAGAACCGGCTGATGCTTCATTCAATGAAGACATAAAAATTAAAGGTATTAAAGCCAATACAGAAGTATATTTTGATGAAAGATTGGTGCCGCATATTTATGCCGATAATGATGCTGATGCTTATTTTATTCAAGGTTACCTGCATGCACGTTTTCGTTTATGGCAAATGGAATTTCAAACCTATGCAGCAGCCGGAAGATTGAGTGAGATAGTAGGAGAGAGCAGATTAAATACAGATAAATATTTTAGAAGATTAGGAATGGTATATGGCGCAGAGCAATCATTAAAAGCAATGGAAGCAGACACTGCAACCAAAGAGGCCTGTGATGCATATACCGAAGGTGTGAATGCATACATCTCTTCATTAAAAGGAAAAGATATTCCTTTTGAATATAAATTATTGGATTATAAACCTGAACCATGGACCAATCTTAAAACCGCATTGTTCCTGAAGTTCATGAGTTATGATTTATCGGGACAGGGCAATGATATTGTTTATACCAATGCAAAAAATGTGTTTGGATATGTTGATTACATGAAGTTATTTCCTAATCAACAGGATACTTTAGATCCGATCATTCCACGCGGAACAGTTTTTGAAAAACCAAGTATTGTTCCCAAAGCACCTGCTGATATTGATTCTGCTTATTTTAATAAAAAAGATTCATTCACTATTAAAACACCGAATGAACCAAATCCAAGTAATGGCAGCAATAACTGGGCAGTGGCAGGTAGTAAAACAAAAAGTGGCAAACCTATTTTATGCAACGATCCGCATTTGGGATTAAACTTGCCGTCGTTGTGGTACGAAGTTCAAATCACAACGCCCACACATAATAGTTATGGTGTATCATTTCCGGGAGCACCTTGTGTAATCATTGGTTTTAATGATAGCATTGCATGGGGGGAAACAAATGCAGGAAGAGATGTGAAAGATTATTATGAAATAAAATTTAAAGATACCTCCATGCAGGAGTATTGGTTTAACGGGCAGTGGAAGCAAACAACATTCAGAAAAGAAGTGATTAAAATAAAAGGTAAAGCAGATGATGTAGAAAATATTGCCATGACAGTTTTTGGTCCGGTGATGTTTGACAGAAATTATAAAGCAGCCGATAGTGCCAATAAATCTTATGCAGTAAGATGGACAGCACATGATGCGAGTAATGAGTTGCTGACTTTTTATAAACTTAATCGTTCAAAAAATTATGTTGATTATGTGGATGCGATATCAACATTTCAATGTCCCGGACAAAATTTTGTATTTGCATCCAAGACAGGTGATGTAGCTATTCGCCAGCAAGGAAAATTTGTTGCCAAATGGAATCAGCAAGGAG
Source organism: uncultured Chitinophagaceae bacterium (assembly GCA_903881425.1). Classification (GTDB taxonomy): domain Bacteria; phylum Bacteroidota; class Bacteroidia; order Chitinophagales; family Chitinophagaceae; genus CAILAF01. Next base: position 6,408 of record CAIRTF010000034.1, read on the forward strand.
ATTTTGCCATGCCCGGTTTTGATTCGAGTTATATGTGGCAGGGATTTATTCCTACAAAAGAAAATCCGCAAATACTTAATCCGGCAAGAGGTTTTGTAAGCAGTGCCAATCAAAAAGCAGTAGATGATTCTTATCCATATTATTTAGGCAGAGCGAATAATTTTCCAACTTATCGAGGATTTATCATCAACAGAAAATTAGCTGCAATGAATAATATCACAGCAGAAGATATGCAACATCTGCAAACAGATAATTATAATGTATTTGCAGAAGAAGCAAGACCTGTATTGATGAAATTTTTAGATACAGTTAATTTGAATGCGGATGAAAAAAAATATTTAACGATACTGAAAGATTGGAATTTTAAAAATGATGTTGGTGAAAAAGGTCCTATTGTATTTAATGTTTGGTGGGATAGTTTGGAAACATCCCTGTGGAAAGATGAATATAATAAAACTAAATTACCCATACCCTGGCCTAACGAATCTTTTTTACTGGAAGCATTATTAATAGACAGTGTATATAAATTTTCGGATGATATAAATTCCAATCAAATTGAGGATGTGGCGAACAGAGTATTGTTCTCATTTAGAAAAGCAGTAAAAGCGTTGGCTGAAATTGATAAGAAAGGAAATTTTGAATGGACAAAATATAAAGACACACATGTTGATCATTTAACAAAAGTACCTGCATTAAGCAGATTGCATTTGCCCATTGGTGGTGGCGTTCCATGTATCAATGCTACTACCAATGATCACGGGCCGAGTTGGAGAATGATTGTTCATTTAACCGATAATATTGAAGCCTATGCTGTTTATCCCGGCGGGCAAAGTGGTAATCCGGGCAGTAAGTATTACGATAATTTTGTAAATACCTGGGCTGCAGGAAAATATTATACTTTGTTGTTCTTAAAAAAACAAGAAGCTCGTCATAGCGATAAAGTAAAATGGCATATTACTTTTATAAAAGCATAAAAAATAATTTATGAAATTCATTACATCCATCATATTAACAGCATTATTAAGTTATGCGATTGGTTTATTCACCACTTTACCTTGGTGGAGTTTTGCAATAACAACTTTAATCGTTGCAATGGCTATCCATCAAAAACCATTTAAATCATTTTTATCCGCATTTATTGCTTTGTTTTTATTGTGGGGTATTTTGGCATGGATGATCGATTCAGCAAACGAACATATCCTCTCTCAAAAAGTAGCACAGATATTACCACTCGGTGGATCATCTATCAAATTAATTATCGTTACAGGAGTAGTTGGCGGATTGGTTGCAGGCTTTGCTGCATTAACAGGAAGTTATTTAAGAAAGAGATGATATGGATAGATAACTTTTTATTTTCCGTAACAATTGGCACAGTATTTTCGTAAAACTAATTATGAAAATACTTTTACCCTTTCTGCTTTATTTTACTCCCTCTGTTTTATTGGCGAATACTATTCATGGTATTGTAAAAGATACCAAAGGAAATTTATTGCCTTATTCTTCTATTTTAATTAAAGGCACTGCAAAAGGTACTACTGCAAATGCAAAAGGACAATTTAATTTAGTGACAGATAATGGCGAATATGTATTGGTTTGTCAGCATGTTGGATTTAAAACTGCAGAGAAAAAAATAAAAATCAATAAGGCAGATACGGAAATCAATTTTGAATTAGAAGAACAGCAATATACTTTGAATGAAGTTGTTGTTAAAAGCGGTGCAGAAGATCCGGCATATGAAATTATCAGAAACGCAATTAGAAGAAGAGAAGAACATTTAAATGAGATCAAAAAATTTAAATCGCAGGTTTATATTAAAGGACAATTGCAATTGAGAAATTATCCTAAGAATTTTATGGGTGATAAAGTTGATTTTGAAGATGGTGATACGAGCAAGCGAAAAATGATCTTTCTTTCAGAAACCATTGCTAATTATTCAGTAGACGGAGATAGAAGAAAAGTAGAAGTGGTTTCTACCAAAGTAAGCGGACAAAGTGATGGCTTTGGTTTCAGCAGTCCGCAAATCATTTCTTTTTACGAAAATATCATTCCATTCGGCAGAGGTGGCATTAATCCGCGTGGTTTTATTTCTCCCATTTCAAACAATGCATTGAATTTTTATAAATATAAATTTCAGGGAACTTTTTTTGAGAATGGCAAACAGATCAGTCGTATAAAAGTGATTCCAAAAAGAAAATATGAACCCTTATTCAATGGCTATATCAATATCATTGAAGATGAATGGCGTTTACAAAGTGTGGAACTTTTTTTACTGAAAGAAAATCAGATGCAATTGTTGGATACTTTAAAAATAGAGCAATTGTATGTGCCTTTAAAAAATGTTTGGGTAATTAAGCAACAGGTCATTTATCCCGCAGGTAAAATTTTCGGTTTCGATTTTTTTGGAAATTTTTTGCAAGTATATGATCAGTTTGATATTGAACCATCTTTTCAAAAGAAATTTTTTGATAATACCATTCTCAAATTCTTTGATAGTTCTAATAAAAAACCGTTGAGTTATTGGGATAGTATTCGACCTCTTCCGTTATTGGAATCGGAAGCAAAAGATTATCATAAGAAAGATAGTTTAGAGCAATTGAGAAAATCACCGCACTATTTAGATTCTCTGGATAAACGAAGAAATAAAATCACATTTTCTAAATTAGTTTTTACTGGACAAAGTTTTTCCAGAGAGAAGAATAAAGAGTCCCTTTCATTCGATCCTTTGTTGTTATTAATTGGTATCAATTACAATTCTGTGGAGGGAACAGTTTCAAAATATGCTTTGCGTTATAATAAACAATTTGAAGGAAGAAAGAGCCTTTCTGTTTCACCCGAATTCAGGTATGGTTTCTCGAATCATCATCTTAACGGAGACCTTTCTGTTCGATATAATTTTGGTAAAAAATATTTGAATAGTATTTCCATCAGTGGCGGTAAAAAAGTATTTCAATTCAATAATAATAATCCTATTGATGAGTTCAATAACACACTCAGCACTTATTATTGGCAGCATAACTATATGAAAATTTATGAAGCATGGACCGGCAGAATAAATTATGCAAGAGCCATTGGTAACGGAGTGAATATAAATGCAGAATTACAATATCAGGATAGGATGCCGTTATCTAATTACATTGATACTTTAAAAGGAAAATTATTAAGTCCGAATTATCCGGTTGATTTAACCAATACTAATTTTACAAGGCATCAGGCTGTTACTGCAACATTCGGTATTACCTGGCGTCCCGGTGCAAAATATATTGAGTTTCCTGACAGAAAAATAGGCATTGGTTCAAAATATCCAACATTCAATGCATCTATTACAAAAGGGATTAATGGTTTATTGGGAAGCAGTGTTGATTATACCAAGTGGAATATCAGTATGAATGATAATTTGAATTTAAAATTAGGTGGCAGATTAAGTTACAGAATTGAAACAGGCGGATTTTTGAATGCGAATAAAGTTTTCATTCAGGATTATAATCATTATTTCGGTAATCAAACTGTACTTGCTTCGCAATACATGAACAGTTTTCAATTATTACCGTATTATAAATATAGTAATACAGAAAAATTTTATGCAACTGCACATGCAGAATATCATTTGAATGGGTTGCTGAGTAATAAAATTCCCGGCTATAGAAAACTCAATTGGTTTTTTGTAGTAGGTGCAAATGCATTGTATATTGATAATGGCACACATTATTATGAAACATTCTTCTCGGTCGAAAATATTTTTAAAGTAATTAGAGTTGATATTGTTCAGGGTTATCAACAAAATCAAAAAACCAATTGGGGCGTTCGGTTTAGTTTGCCGGTATTTAGCGGTAGCGGAAGAAGAAGGAATTAATGGGCAGCAGCTCTGATGGCATCTTCCAGTTCCAATCTTTCCAATCTGTTTAACAAATGATAGATGGTATTATCTTTTACTTTTTCAGCAAAATAATTGGGTACTGCTTTATCTGTCCAAATAATATGTGTGATATGTTTTAAAACTTTCTCCAACGATAATTGGTAAAAAGATTTTGCATTAACATTATTAAATTCTTTGTGCAGTTCAATATGCATATAGTCATTATCTGCCAATTGATATTCACAAAAAGTATTGATGAATTGTTCGATGGCTGCTTTTTCTTTTTCTCCGTTGCTGTTAAAATTAAAAGGAACAAAAGCCTGTTTAGAAGCGATGAGTTTTTTAATTCCGTCAGACTGATATTTATTCAAATTCATTGCGATGCTTGTCATATAATGCGAAAGTATGCCCATATTGGATTTTTTCCTATAACGCAGAAAGGCTTAGTAATAATTTAAGGTGAACCTTAAATACAGCTTAATTTTTAAAATCATTATTTTTGCATCGACATTTTGCCTGCCCTGCAAGCGGGTCCATTATTCATCATGGAATATTTGTTCGTAAGAACAGATGTCTGAAATTGAACATTATGGCAGTAGTATTACACAATCGAATTAATAATGAGGAGTTGAAACAACACCTCATGCAAGAGACAGAACCGCGAACCACCATTAGTTTTTATCAGTATTTCAATCTGCAAAACCCGCAAGAGTTCAGGGATTATTTATACAAGCATTTAGATCCGTTGAAGGTATTTGGTCGAATTTATGTTGCCAAAGAAGGAATTAATGCACAGATAAGTGTACCCAATTCGAATGTCGAAGCATTCAAAACATTTTTATATTCCATAGAACCATTGAATGGTATTCGATTAAATATTGCGGTAGATGATGATGGCAAAAGTTTTTGGGTATTGAAAATTAAAGTGCGTCATAAAATTGTGGCTGATGGAATTGATGACCCTGCTTTTAATATGCATCAAAAAGGAAAATACGTAGATGCTGTTAAAATGAATGATTTGATGAATGATCCAAATACTGTCATCATTGATATGCGAAATCATTATGAGTATGAAGTGGGGCATTTTGTAAAAGCCATTGAAATTCCATCAGATACTTTTCGGGATCAATTGCCGATGGCAGTTGATATGATGAAGGGAAATGAGGAAAAAAATATTATCATGTATTGCACCGGCGGTATTCGTTGTGAAAAAGCAAGTGCCTATATGTTGCATAAAGGATTTAAAAATGTTTTTCATTTGGAAGGAGGCATTATTAATTATGCAAAACAGATTAATGAGCAACAATTAGAAAGCAAATTCATCGGAAAGAATTTTGTGTTTGATAACAGGTTGGGCGAAAGAATTACTGAAGATGTAATTGCAAAATGTCATCAATGCGGAAAACCCTGTGATACACATACCAATTGTAAGAATGATGGTTGCCATTTATTATTTATTCAATGCAGGGAATGTGCAGAAAAATATGATGGGTGTTGCAGCAAAGAATGTAAAGAAACTATTCACATGCCGGCAGAGCGACAAAAAGAAATAAGAAAAGGAATTGATAAAGGGCAAAATATTTTTAATAAATCTAAAGTCAGATTACGACCAAAGTTAGCCGACTTGAATAAAACACTATGATCATTTAATTATTTCCAAACTAAAATTAACATCCCTGTTAAAATAAATCCTGCACCCAATAATATTTTTGGAGTGATTGGTTCTTTCAACAAAGTGAAGGATAATAATAAAGTAATAACAATGCTTGCTTTGTCAATTGATGCTACATAAGAAACATTACCTTCTTTCATTGCTCTGTAATAAAATATCCATGATAAAGAAGTGGTAATGCCCGATAATGTTAAGAACAATAAATTTTTTAAAGGAGCAAGTTGTAATTCCTGATAGGCATTTTTAAAGATGAGTACATTGGCAATAACAATGGCAAACACAATGCTGGTGCGGATGGCCAATGCAGTATCGCTGCTAAGATCTTTCATGCCATATTTAGCTAATACAGAAGTTAATCCTGCAAAGACCATTGAAATAATTGCATAAATGATCCATCTTTCCATTATATCATTTTATTTAATGAAGATATTATTTTAGTATATGTTTCTTCATTGCTTAATTGTTCAGGAATAAATTTACTGCCAATTACTTTTTCGTATAACTCAATATATCTTTTTGAGATGGTATCAATCCATTCATCACTCATGTCAGGAACAGTTTGATTTTCTTTTCCCATAAAATCATTCTCGATCAACCATTCACGCACAAACTCTTTACTCAATTGTTTTTGTCTTTCTCCTTTTGCTTGTCTTTCTTCAAAACCCTCTGCATAAAAATATCTCGATGAATCAGGTGTGTGAATTTCATCCATCAAATAAATTTCATTTCCAATTTTTCCAAATTCATATTTCGTATCTACTAAAATCAATCCTTGTTTGGCTGCCAATTCTTTTCCGCGTTCAAATAATTGCAGAGCATAATTTTCTAAAATTCTCCAATCAGTTTCCGAAGCTAAACCTTTTGCAATGATATCTTCTTTACTGATGTCTTCATCATGTCCTTCACTTGCTTTTGTAGAGGGAGTGATGATAGGAGAAGGGAAATAATCATTTTCTTTTAATCCCTCAGGCATGGTAATGCCACATAAAATTCTTTTTCCGGATGAATAAGTGCGCCAGGCATGACCTGTTAAATTTCCGCGAACAACCATCTCAATTTTAAATGGTTCGCACATTTTACCGATACTCACATTTGGTGCGGGAACATTTATCAGCCAGTTTGGGCAGATGTCTTTAGTGGCATGTAACATGTAGGCTGCAATTTGATTCAATACCTGACCCTTAAAAGGAATTTCTCTTGGCAGAATGACATCAAATGCAGAGATGCGATTGCTTGCAACCATTACCAGATAAGCATTTGCGATGGTATAAACATCTCTGACTTTACCTTTATAAAAATTGGTTTGATGAGGAAAATGAAATTGTTGCATGGTTCAAAATAAATGCATTAAATTCATTAAAGATTTCTGTTTTTTGCAGGATTATTCAACATCTTGCTTTTTTGTGAACAAATTAAATTTTTGTAAGAAATTAACAATCATTATTTTGCTTTAAATTACTAATCTAAATCTGCCATTATGAGAAGATTAATCAGCTATGGTGCATTGCTTTTTATTGGAATGATTATCTCAATCAGTTCCTTTGCGCAATCCACAACTGTAACCGGAAGTGTTAAAAACAGTAAATCAAAAGAAAGTGTTTCTGCGGTTTCTGTTACCGTTAAAGGAGGAACTACAGGTACATTTACCGATGATAACGGAAATTTTAAATTAACTACCACACAGAAGCCTCCCTTTACACTTGTGTTCTCTTCAGTAGGATTCAAGAGCAAAGAAGTGGCTGTTACAGGAAATAATCAAGTAGTTAACGTCAATGTAGATGTTTCCTATACAATAGGAGATGAAATTGTTGTTTCTGCATCACGTGTTCCTGAAAGAATATTAGAATCGCCTGTGTCGATTGAAAGAATTGATGCAGCAGCTATTCGTCAGGCAGCAGCACCCAGTTATTATGAAATGTTAGGCAATTTAAAAGGTGTTGATGTGGTATCATCCAGTTTAACATTCAAATCTGTTGGTACTCGTGGATTTAATGTAAACGGTAATCTTCGTTTGAACCAGATTGTTGATGGAATGGATAACCAAGCTCCGGGTTTAAATTTCTCAGTAGGTAATATTGTGGGATTAACTGAAATGGATGTAGAAAGCATGGAATTATTGCCTGGTGCATCTTCTGCTTTGTATGGTCCGGGCGGTATGAACGGAACAGTTATTATTAATAGTAAAGATCCATTTAAATATCAAGGATTAAGTTTTCAAGTAAAAGAAGGCGTTAACCATATTGATAGTTATCAACGTAATTTAAATTCATTCCACGATTGGAGTCTTCGTTGGGCAGAAAAAGTATCAGATAAATTTGCTTTCAAAATTGGTGCTCAATTAGTGCAAGCACAAGATTGGTTAGCAAATGATCAAAGAGATTTTAATAGAACGTCAAATTCTGTTGTTAACGGTGGAAACAGAGCAAACGATCCTAATTATGATGGTATTAATGTTTATGGCGATGAAACAACTCAATTCCTACCCGGTATTGCAAATTCAGTAAGAGCTGCTGCTGCTGCTGCCGGCGGACCAACATTATTACCAACTTTGGATGGTGCAGTAGCTGCCGGTTATACTTTGTCGCAATTTCAAGGTTTATTTGCCGGTCCATTAGCTGGTTTAGCTTCTTATGCACCAATATTATATGCTTCCAGCGGTACTAAAAACTGGTATGCCGGTTCAAATGTCAGCAGAACAGGATATAACGAAAGTGATGTAATCAATCCAACTACTTTAAATGTAAAATTAACCGGTGCTGCATTTTATAAGATCAACGATAATTTAACAGCATCTTTTACTGCAAACTATGGAACAGGTAGCAGTGTGTATACCGGTAGTGACAGATATGCTTTGAAGAATTTAAAAATGGGCCAATATAAATTAGAATTGAAATCTAAGAATTGGTACTTACGTTGGTATACCACTCAGGAAAATTCAGGAGATTCTTATAATGCTACTATTGCTGCAAGATATTTTAATGAAGCATGGTCGCCAAGTACTACCTGGTATCCTACTTATATGACAGCGATGTCTCAATACATAGCTGCCGGTCTTCCTTCACTTTCTGCTCATGCAGCAGCAAGAGCGATTGCAGATGCAAGCAGACCAACAGGACCTATTTACAATAATCCTTTATTCCAAAAAATAGTGTCAACTCCAATCTCACAAGGAGGTGCATTATTTCTTGATAAAACAGCTATGTATAATTGGGAAGGTCAATATAATTTAACTGAAGCTTTGGGATTAGCTAAAACTAAAACTGAATTATTGGTAGGTGGTAATTTGAAGAAATATGTGTTGAATTCTCAGGGAACTTTATTTGCTGATACTGCAGGTACAATTGGCATTGTTGAAACAGGTGCATATTTTCAAGTGAGTCAAAGATTGGCAAATGATGTATTGAAATTAAGTTTCTCAGGTCGTTATGATAAGAACACCAATTTCGATGGTCGCTTTACACCAAGAGCTTCTTTGGTAATTAAAGCAGCAGAAGATCATCATTTCCGTTTCTCTTACCAGAACGCTTATCGTTTCCCTTCTACTCAAAATCAATGGATCAATTTGTTAGTAGGTGGTGGTACCCGTTTAATGGGTGGTTTACCTCAGTTACGTGATGCTTATGGATTCGGACCTAATAATTCAAGCAACCCTGCTTACACATTGGCCAGCTTCCAATTATTTGCTGCAACAGGAAATGCTGCTGTGTTACAACAACAAACTTTCGGAAGTTTCAAAGCTGAATCATCTACTTCTTATGAAATAGGTTATAAGGGCTTATTTGGTAAAGTATTTTTATTAGATGCTTATTTCTATTGGGGTCAATATCAAAACTTCATCAGCAGTGTAAATGCTGTTCAGTCAAAGAATGGTACCATTGCCGGATTAGCATCAAACTATACAGTATATAGTATTTCTGTAACAGATCCTACACCGGTTACAACCCAAGGTTGGGGTGTTTCTGCAGAATATTTATTGCCACATAATTTCTCTATAACAGGTAATGTATATTCTGATCAAATCGGAGATTTACCTACCGGATTTACTTCTTATTTCAATACACCAAAATACCGTGCTAATTTAGGATTCAGCAACAGCGGGTTCTTAGATCATAACAAAATTGGTTTTGGAATTACTTATAAGTATCAGGACTCATTTAATTATCAAGGAACTTTTGCAACAGGTAATGTACCTTCTTTTGGTACTGTTGATGCAATGATCAGCTATAAATTACCTGCTATCAAGTCTTTAATTAAATTGGGCGCAAGTAATTTCTTTAATAGTTATTACTACAATGGATTTGGTAATGCTCAAGTGGGTGGTTTGTATTACATCAGCTTTGGCTATAATGTATTTTAATATTTAAACGGATTAGTAAGTGAAAAAATCCCTGCCCGAATAAGGCGGGGATTTTTTTATGATCAACTCTTTTGGTTTCATATCCTATAAACTTATATTTTTGCTGCTCAAATTAAAATCAATATGCGCTCAATTGCATTCAGAGAAGCTTTACGAGAAGCCATGAACGAGGAAATGAGAAGAGATGATCGTGTTTTTTTGATGGGGGAAGAAGTGGCTGAATATAATGGTGCTTACAAAGTAAGTCAGGGTATGTTGGCAGAGTTTGGCGATAAACGTGTGATTGATACACCTATTGCTGAATTGGGTTTTACAGCTGTGGCAGTTGGTGCTGCACAAAATGGCTTGCGCCCGATTGTAGAGTTTATGACATGGAACTTTGCAGTATTGGCTTTGGATCAAATATTGAATACAGCTTCTAAAATGTTGGCCATGAGCGGCGGACAGGTTTCTTGTCCGGTTGTTTTTCGCGGTGGTAACGGAAGTGCCGGACAATTAGGTGCCCAACATTCAACGGCATTTGAAAGTTTATATGCCAATATTCCGGGTTTAAAAGTGGTGTCTCCATCTAACGGTTATGATGCAAAAGGTTTATTAAAACAAGCCATTCGTTATGAAGAAGATCCGGTAATGTTTATGGAGAGTGAAGTATTATATGGCGAAAAATGTGAAGTGCCCGAAGAAGAATATTATATTCCTTTAGGTAAAGCAGATGTAAAAAAACAAGGACGTGATGTAACCATTGTATCTTTTAATAAGATGATGAAAGTAGCTTTAGATGCTGCTACTGAATTAGAGAAAGAAGGCATTAGTGCAGAAGTAATTGATTTAAGAACCATTCGTCCGTTAGATTGGCAAACTATTTTAGAGAGCGTAAAGAAAACAAATCGCCTGGTAATTGTGGAAGAACAATGGCCATTTGCTTCGGTAAGTTCTGAAATTACTTACCGCATACAAAAAGAAGGATTCGATTATTTAGATGCACCGATTCGCAGAATAACCAGTGCAGATGCACCCATGCACTATGCACCTAACCTGGCTGCATTGGCCATACCGGATGTTAGCAGAACAGTGAAGTTGGTAAAAGAAGTGATGTATATGAAAAAATAAATTTAATGTTTATACTATAAAAAAAACCTGATATCATTTCTGTATCAGGTTTTTTTATTGGCAGGTTTTATTGTTTCCGAATG
>CAIRTF010000035.1 GCA_903881425.1 uncultured Chitinophagaceae bacterium
ATATAAAAGTGGTGCAACAATGAAAACAAAACAATATGTAATACTTATCCACCAACTAAATTGTATAACATATAACTGCAAAATAATCAATGTAACAATTAACACAATTAGCCACACTGCCACAAAAACCTTACTGGCATTTAATCCCCAGAGAATGGGCATTGTACGACATCCGTAATTTATATCACCTTCCATATCTTCTATATCTTTAATTACTTCTCTGATCAAAGAAATAATAAAAGCAAAACCTGCATATAAAATAGCTAATCGCAAAAATCTTGCATATAAATCTTTATGTTCTAGATGATATACATTATTCAATCCGAATTTTGAAAGAAAAATAATAAAGATCACCCAAGCGGTTAAAATGGAAATAAGCAAATTACCAATCAATAATTTTTTCTTAAGTGTAGTTGAATAAAACCATAATAATAAAACGGAAAACAAATTGGCCAGCATGATATGCCAGAACAAATGAAAAGATAATGCATGAAAAGTTAGATAAACACCCGCTAAGCTTAACAGTAAATGCCATATAATTACCCAACGGCGACTGATAATATTATTCACTACCACTTTATCGGGTTTATTGATGGCATCAATATTCAAGTCAAAATAATCATTGATAATATAACCGGCCGCAGCAATTAAAACAGAAGCAACCATTAAAAACCAAAATGATTTTTCATCATTTTCATTTCTTAATTCAACAGAATATATTTTTTGATAAATACAAAATTGAAACAGCACTTGCGTAAGCGCTATAAAAAAAAGATTTTGCCATCTGATCAATCTGAAAAATGCAGCAATGAGTTTCAAGGGTAGCGTTTTATTAATTTATTGTGAGCGAACAGTTGATTCTTCTCCCCATGTTCCGTTCAATCGCATGGTTTTTTCAATCACGTCTCTTGCACAACCTTCGCCCCCTTTTAACGGAGAAATATATTGTGAAATTTCTTTTACTTCAATAGCACTATCTGCCGGACAACAGCGCAAACCCACTAAGATCATTACTTTTAGATCGGGCAGGTCATCTCCCATAAACATTACTTCATTTGCTGAAAGACGATGTTCTTGCATGTAACTTGCCAGCACAGCAGATTTGTTTTCTGTTTTCATGAAAACATCTTTCACACCCAACAACAAAAAACGTTCTTTTACTTCCGGCGACTTGCCTCCTGAAATAATTACAACTCTATAGCCCTTTTTAACAGCTAATTGCAATGCGTAGCCATCTTTAATATTCATTCGTCTGGCCATTAAACCATCAGGTAACACAATAAGCGTACCATCGGTTAATACGCCGTCAACATCAAAAACAAAAGTGGTGATAGATTTAAAGAGCGTTAATACATTGCTCATAAGTAAATGTGATTGATGCATTGAAAAAGTAAAAATAGAATTTACTTTTCAATTGCATCTACCTTTCCAACTATTTCTGATTATCGCGCCATTCATAAACCCAACTGCTTTGAATCATTTCTAAATGACCTTCATTGCTTTCTTCTCTTGTACCAACAAAATTGGGTAATTGTAACACCCACTCTAATAAATCGGTAAAACGAACGCGATAAATCTTAGATTCATTAAAATCATCGCCGAATTTCTCATATAATTTTAAAGCAATGTCTTCGTAATCGTTCCAATGTATGGGTGGCTCAAAATGATTCATATATTAAATTTGATACTATTCTCCTAAAAATTGAGTTTGATCGGGCAAAGTAATTTCAATCTCACCATCATCATCCTGTAACACACATTGACAACCTAATCTTGAATTGATTCGTGGACTAATAGCTCGATCGATGAAGTCTTCTTCTTTGTCACTCAATTCTTCCAAATAATCCATTCCTTTATCTATATATAAATGACAAGTACTGCAGGCACAAACCGCACCACAATTATGATGCAATTCAATATTATTATCCAGTAACACTTCCAATAAACTATCACCCGGTTTAATATTGTTTAGTGTTAATGGCGCTAATCCTTTTTGTTCAAATTTTATTTTAATGCTGTACATGTAATCGTATTTCTGGCGCAAAAATATTTTAAAAGAGTCAGAGCTGACACATCTATGTTCAAAAAGCTCTACGAATTGAGGAATTTTTTATTGTAACACACTGTTATAAT
>CAIRTF010000036.1 GCA_903881425.1 uncultured Chitinophagaceae bacterium
GGAAAAAAGATGGGCAAGAGCTATAATAATGTAATTAAGTTGAGTGAATTGTTTTCTGGTAGCCATCCCATATTAACGCAGGCATATCATCCCATGACCATTCGTTTTTTTATTTTGCAATCTCATTACAGAAGCACATTAGATTTTAGTAATGAAGCATTGCAGGCAAGCGAAAAAGCATTGAAACGATTATGGGAAGCGTATGAGCATTTGAATAAAATTCAGTCAGTAGTTGGAAGTCAGGAGTCTGGAGACAAAGAACTTGAAATTAAATGCTTAAAACTTATTGCTGAGTTTGATGAATTCATGGATGATGATTTTAATACAGCAAAAGTGTTAGCGAATATGTTTGAATTAGTGCCTACAATCAATGCAATAAAAAATAAACAATTAGATGCGAATGTGTTGGGGAAGGAAGTCATTGCATTAATGCAGAAGAAATTCAAGACCTATTTAGAAGATATTTTTGGATTAAAAGCAGAAGGCAATCAAAATGAACAAATAGATGGTATTATTCAATTGTTGATTAATATTCGCAAAGAAGCCAAAGCCAAAAAAGATTTTGTAACCAGCGATACGATACGAAACGAATTGACCAAACTCGGTGTGCAGTTGAAAGATGAAAAGGATGGAAGCATTAGTTATAGTTTTAGTTAAAATGCAAACATGCACTACGCAAACGTTGCCATAATTAAATGAGTCTCATTCAACCATTCGTATATAAATTGCTTTTTTAACGCTGCTGCATGAACACTGCATATTATCTTTATACAAAATAATAAGTGGTATTATTTTTGATTTGATTATTCGCTTAAATAATTTCTTCATGCAAAAATTAACTGTTTCGTTTGTCGCTTGTTGCGCTTTTCTTTTTTTCAATACAAATATTCTTGCACAAAAAATTGATTCTGTAATGGGCGTTTATGCAGATCAATTTCAGCAGGAGAAAGTGCATTTTCATTTTGATAAATCTGTTTATAATAAAGGGGATATTATTTGGTACAAAGCCTATTTAATGGCTGGTACGGATCTTTCTGATTACAGTAAGAATTTTTATGTTGATTGGTATGATGCAGCCGGTAAATTGCTGAAACACGCAGCAGCACCGGTTTTTGAAGCATCGGCTAAGGGTCAGTTTCAAGTTCCGGCAAATTATGCAGGTCAGTTAATTCATGTAAAAGCCTACACGCAATGGATGCTGAATTTTGATACCTCTTTTTTGTATGAAAAAGATATTATTATCAATCAGCCCAATGCAAAAACAGTAAAGATCACTCCTGTTACAACAGTACAATTATTTCCTGAAGGCGGTGATATTTATAATGGCTTACTTACAAGAATTGCATTTATGGCAACCAATCAATTTGGTAAACCGGTAGCTATAAAAGGAGCTTTGAAAAATAGTAAAGGACAATTAATTGATTCATTGTCGTCTGAGCATGATGGTATGGGAAGTTTTATTCTCGATCAACCCGATATCAATGATACTTATTCTGTTTTTTGGAAAGATGAATTTGGCAATTCAAATGTGATTGGATTACCGGCCATTAAAAAATCAGGTGCTTCTCTACAAGTGCAGGTATTGAATGGCAAAGCAGTAGTAGCTATTAAACGCACCGAAGATGTAGATACAGAATTTAAAACTTTTTATCTACTGGCACATATGAATCAGCTCTTGGTATATCGTTCAAGGGTTAATCTTACCAATAGCACCGGCGCTTTGGCTGATATTCCCACAAAAATTTTACCAACGGGTGTTTTGCAAATTACTTTATTCAATGCATTGTGGCAGCCTATTTCAGAAAGAGTAATATTCGTCAATAATCAACAATACCAATTTGCTCCTTCTATTGAATCATTAGTAAAAGGTACACAAAGAAGAAATAAAAATGTTATTGAGATCAATGTGCCGGATACTGTAGGTGCTAATCTTTCTTTGGCAGTGATCGATGGAGGTTTAATCAATGATAACAATACTATTGCCACTCAGTTTTTATTGTGTGATGATATTAAAGGATACATACATAACGCTAACTATTATTTTTCGAATAGCAGTGATAGTGTTCGTCGTCATCTTGATCTGGTGATGTTAACACATGGATGGAGAAGATATAAATGGGATGATGTGACGCATGCAAAACTTCCTGTAATTAAGTATCCGCGGGAAACAGATTTTTTACAATTACAAGGCAAGGTTTTTGGCAGTGCATTTAACAGAACAAAGACCGCGCAGTTGATCAATATTATCATTACCGGAAGAGACAGCAGCAATAAACAAAAACAATTTATCACATTGCCTGTTTCTCCAGATGGTTCTTTTGCTCAAAAAGGTTCTGTTTTTTTTGATACACTTCGTTTGTATTATATGTTCAATGGTAATAAAACTTTAGCCGAAAGATCGGAAGTTCGTTTCTCCAACGGCTTATTACCTTTTTCACGAACAGCATATACCATTGGTTCATTACCTCCGCCATCTTTTACATTTAATGACAGCACTGCTTTATTGCGAAGCAAATTTTTTGTAGATGAAAGTGATCGCTTTAAAAAAATGATGGCGTCAACTACATTGGCAGAAGTAACGGTTCGAGCAAAAACAAAAACAGCCATTGAAAAATTAGATGAACAATATACCAGTGGATTATTTGCAGGCGGAGATGGTTACTCTTTTGACTTTGTAAATGATCCTGTTGCGCAAAGTGCGATCGATATGTTTCACTATTTGCAAGGAAGGGTTGCCGGATTAAATATTAATTTTAGTAATGGTCAGCCCTCTCTTTCATGGCGTAATGGTAATCCCGAATTATTTTTAGATGAAATCTCAACACAAGCAGATGTATTAGAAGGAATTCCTGTTAGTAATATTGCCTATATCAAAGTGTTTCGCCCTCCTTTCTTTGGCGCATTTGGTGGCGGTGGTGGCGGCGCAATTGCAGTATATACTCGTAAAGGAAACGATACGAGAAATGCCCCAAATACAGGTGGATTGGAGTATGCCATCTTAGGCGGTTATTCTCCTTATAAAGAATTTTATTCACCAAATTACTCCACACCACAAGCGGTGAATGATCCTGATTTAAGAACAACTTTATATTGGAACCCTTTTATATTGACCGATCCTAAAAATCATAAAGTGAAATTGGAATTTTATAATAATGATGTAAGTAATAAACTGCGCATTATTTTAGAAGGAGTGAATGCAGATGGCAAATTGGCACATATTGAAAAAATAATAGAATAAATGAGGGTATAAATTTTGCTTGTTTAATGAATATGCATTTCAAAAAATTATTTATTGCTGTTCTGTCTTTACTGATAGAATATTTTGGTATTGCTCAACAGATAGATTCTGTTGTGAGTGTTTATTCTGATCAATTTCAACAGGAAAAAATTCATATTCACTTTGATAAGAATGCGTATAATAAAGGAGAAACAATATGGTTCAAAGCCTATCTCATGGCGGGTTTGGAGCCATCTGAGTTAAGTAAGAATTTTTATGCAGATTGGTATGATGCCAATGGAAGATTGATTGCGCATCATGTATTTCCTGTTTTTGAAGCATCTGCAAAAGGACAATTTGATATTCCTGATAATTACACTTTTTCATCTCTACATTTACATGCATACACAAAATGGATGTTGAATTTTGATTCTTCTTTTTTGTTTGATAAAGACATTATTATCAGTCAACCTGCACTGCAAAAAAATTCAACGGTCACTCCAATCACAAACTTGCAATTTTTCCCGGAAGGTGGCGATTTGGTGGATGGATTAAATGCAAGAATTGCTTTTATCGCTACAAATCAATCGGGCAAACCTGTTAATATTAAAGGCGCTATTAAAAACAGTAAGAATGAATTGATCGATTCTATTGCCTCGGAACATGATGGTATGGGAAGTTTTATGATTGATGATATTAATGCAGATGAAATATATTCTGTTTTTTGGACGGATGAATACGGACAATCAAATGTAATGGGCTTGCCAAGCATTAAAAAAAGCGGAGTAGTGATGCAGACGCAATTACTGAATAATAAAATAAGAATAGCTGTTTCAAGATCGGCAGATAAATCTGGCAATCTGCGAACAATGTATTTAATGGCGCATATGAATCAGCAGGTATTGTATAAATACAAGATCAATTCCGAAAATAGAAATGCGGCTTTAATTGAGGTGAACACTTCCGATTTTCCAACCGGCGTATTGCAATTAACGGTATTCAATGCTTTGTGGCAACCTGTTGCAGAAAGAATTGTTTTTGTAAATAATCATCAATATCAATTCAATCCAATTATCAATACCATTGCAAAGAGTATTGAGAAAAGAAAGAAAAATATTATTGAGATAGATGTTAATGATTCAGCTATTGCCAATCTTTCAATGTCAATAACCGATGCAGGTTTATCACAAGAAAAAAATAATATCATCTCTCAATTTTTATTAAGCGGCGAATTAAAAGGTAAGATCAATAATCCTTGTTTTTATTTTGAGAATGAAGCAGACAGCACTAAACATTTTTTAGATCTGCTGATGTTAACGCATGGTTGGAGAAAATTTAAATGGGATGAAATTGCTCAATCAAAGTTGCCAACTATTAATTTTCCCAGGGATAGCGAATATATTCAAATCAATGGAATAGCCTCCGGCAGAGCATTTGACAGGGTTGAAGAAAAAGATTTCATCACATTGATATTAATGGGAAAAGATTCCAGTAAGCAGATTGTTCCTGTTCCGATGGAGCAAAATGGTTCTTTTTCGAAAGGTGGATTTATTTTCTTTGATACGGTTAGAGCTTATTACAGTTTCAAACAAAAAAAATTAGCAGATAAGACCAATGTAGATTTTCAATCCAATATTTTATCTATAAAAAATAATGTTTTACGAAGCGTGAATAATTATTCATTCAAACAATTCGATTCTGCTCAATTAACAAGAGAGCAATTTTTTATAAATGAACAAAAAAGATTGGAACAATTAATGAGCGAAACAACTTTGAAAGAAGTAGTGGTGCATGCATGGGAAAAACCAAAAACCAAAATAGATGTGGTGGACGAAAAATATACTTCCGGTGCATTTTCTTTTGAATCGAGATATCGATTTGATATTCCTTCTGATCCTATAGCATTGAGTTCATTTGATATATTTAAATATTTACAAAGTCGTGTAGCAGGATTAGAGATTTTTTTATCTCCCGAAAAAGAGATGGCGGGTAATTCTATGTCAGCAAGTGCAACTGGTTCTATTAGCATGAGTACAGCCAGCAGCAATTCAAGTGCTTATCAAGTAATTTGGCGTGGAGAAACTCCTGACTTTTATTTGAACGAATCACCAACGGATATAGACATGCTTTCTCATATACCAATGACAGAAATTGCCTTTATTAAAGTATTCCCCCCGCCTTTTGTGGGTTCCTGGCAAAACGGAAGAGGTGGTGCCATTTCGGTTTATACCCGCAAAGCCGGCGAAGGGTATAATGTTAATGATGATGATAAAAAATTATTGGCAGGATATACCAAGTATAAAGAATTCTATTCGCCCAAATACAATGATTCTGCAAATAGTTTTATTCCGGATGTGAGAACTACATTGTATTGGAATCCATATATATTAACAGATTCCAGAAATCATAAAGTGGAAGTAGAATTTTATAATAACGATCTAAGCAAAAAACTGAGAATTGTTTTGGAAGGCTTTAATTCGGAGGGAAAGTTAGCACATATAGAGAAAGTTTTGGAATAAGTAAAGTATTACTTTAGCGTTTCGAATGGTTTCGGCATCTCATGAATAATTACCCTTTATCGCTTGACTACATTAATCCAATGTTCGATATTGTTTAGCATAAACTTATCTCATGATTTCTTTGTTGAGTGCATATGTTCGACCTCTTGTTAATAGGGTTTCCCCATTCATCCAATCAATACCGTTGGTCAATATCAATTCTGTTTATCTTAGCAAACTTTAAATAATGGAAATAACTGCTTACATGTATAAAAAAATTACTCCTTTATTATTGATCGGCATAACGCTGTTTTCTTGTAAAGAAAAAAAAGAAGCACCAAAGCAAACCGGCAATAATGCTGCTGTTGTAGATGTAATGATTGCTCAGCAGAAAAACATTTCGCATATAGTTGAAGCAAACGGAACTGTTGTTGCGAATGAATATGTTGAATTACATCCCGAAATCAATGGTCGTATCACTTATTTAAATGTTCCCGAAGGTAAAATGATAACGAAAGGGACATTGATAGCAAAAATTTATGATGCCGATTTGCAAGCACAATTACAAAAATCAAAAGTGCAGTTAGAGTTGGCGCAAATAACAGAACAACGCGATAAAAAATTGTTGGCAGTTAATGGCATCAATCAAAGCGATTATGATGCAGCACTGAATCAGGTAAAAAGTATTCAGGCCGATATGAATTACACACAATCACTAATTGATAAAACTGTTGTAAAAGCACCTTTTGATGGATTGGTTGGATTAAGACAAGTAAGTCCCGGAGCATATGTTACTGCATCAACCATTATTGCAACAGTTCAGGAAATTGATAAATTAAAAATTGATTTTACAATACCCGAAGAATATTCGGGCATCATTAAAAAAGGAAATACTGTTGAAGTAGAATCTGATGCAGGAAAGGCCTTCCGCAAAAAAGCAGTTATCATTGCAACAGAACCTCAGATCAATCAAACCACCAGAAATTTAAAGATCAGAGCCATATCAGAAGATAAAAAATTAAATCCCGGTTCTTTTGTAAAAGTATATATCTCAGCGGGCGCTGATACAAAAGCAATAATGGTTCCAACCAATTGTTTAATTCCCGATGATAAAAATAATCAGATCGTTTTAGTAAAAAGCGGTAAAGCCAGTTTTGTAAATGTAAAAACCGGATTACGTGAAGCGAATAATGTAGAGATTACTAAAGGATTGAATTTAGGAGATACGGTAGTGGTGACCGGTGTTTTATTTGCCAGACCTAAAGCACCATTGAAAGTAAGAAGTGTGAAATCGATTGAAGAGTTTGCAAAAGCAAATAATAATAACTGATAAAATATAAATAATAGATAGAATCGCATGAATATTTCTGAACTATCATTGAAGCGACCGGTACTTGCAACGGTAATGAATTTGATGATTATTTTATTTGGTGCAGTGGGTTATACTTCATTGGCAGTTAGAGATTATCCTGCCATCGATCCGCCGGTGATCAGTGTAAGCACATCTTATACAGGTGCCAATCCGGATATTATTGAAAGTCAGATTACTGAGCCTTTAGAAAAGCAAATCAATGGTATTCCCGGAATTAGAACCATATCATCTTCCAGTTCATTGGGTAGCAGTTCCATCTCTGTTGAATTTAATTTAGGTGTTGATCTGGAAGCGGCAGCCAGTGATGTAAGAGATAAAGTAGCATTGGCAACACGTAATCTTCCTTTGGATATTGATGCTCCGCCGGTTGTGTCGAAAGCAGATGCCAGCAGCGATCCGATTATTATATTGGCTGTTCAGAGTAATACAAAAGGATTGATGGAATTAAGTGATTATTCGGAAACAGTATTGCAGCAACAATTACAAACAATTAATGATGTAAGCTCGGTAAATATATTTGGCCAGAAACGTTACTCCATGCGTATTTGGTTGGATCCCGATAAAATGTTGTCGCACAATGTTGCTTATACCGATGTTAAAAATTCTATGAATACCGAGAATATAGAATTGCCTCCGGGAAAAATATATGGTAACAATACGGAGTTAACCATTCGCACATTAGGGCGATTAACTTCCGAACAACAATTTCGTGATTTAATTATTAAGCAAGACAGCACAGGTATTGTTAGATTGAATGATGTTGCTCGGGTAGAATTAGGTCCTGAAACATTGGAACAAAACTGGAAATATAATGGCGTGAATGCAGTTGGTCTAGCATTAGTTCCGCAACCCGGTGCTAATAATATTCAGATAGCTGATGAAGTTTACAAGAGATTAGAGCAAATAAAAAAAGCAAATAAGTCAGATATTATCGTAAATGTTTTGTTCGATAATACGCTTAACATTCGTCACTCATTAGCAGAGGTAAAAGATACTTTGATCATTGCATTCAGCTTAGTAGTGTTGGTAATCTTTTTCTTCTTCCGCAATTGGTTGATTGCCATAAGACCATTAATCGATATTCCGATTTCATTGGTGGCTACATTCTTTATTATGTATGTGGCAGGATTTTCCATCAACATATTAACCTTGCTGGGCATTGTGCTGGCAACGGGTTTGGTGGTAGATGATGGTATTGTGGTAACAGAAAATATTTTTAGAAAATTAGAAGAAGGCTTGCCCATTCGTAAAGCAGCATTAGAAGGAAGTAAAGAAATTTTCTTTGCAGTTATTTCTACTTCACTCACATTGGCAGTTGTGTTTATGCCGGTAATTTTCCTGCAAGGATTTACCGGAAGATTGTTCAGAGAATTTGGTGTGGTATTAGCTGCTGCTGTTTTAATTTCTGCATTCGTTTCATTAACCATTACACCGGTATTGAATGTTTATTTAAACAGAAAAAATGCACAGCATGGATGGTTCTATGAAAAAACTGAACCATTTTTTAAAGGAATGGAAAGCGGATATAAAAGCTTATTGCAATCTTTCATGAAAATCAGATGGGTTTCCTGGATTATTATTTTGATATGCGTTGGAATGATTATTTTCCTCATTCAAAATTTGCAAAGCGAGATTGCACCATTGGAAGATAGAAGCAGTGTGCGTGTTCAAGCAACTGCTGCAGAAGGTACAAGCTTTAATTATATGCAAAATATTGCCGATAATATTGCTAATTATTTATATGATTCTGTTCCGGAAAGAGATTTTGTATTTGCCAGAACAGGTAATGCATTTGGCGGCTCTCTAAATTCTGCGCAACCCCGACTTGGATTGATTGATCCAAAATTAAGAAAGAGATCTCAGAGTGAAATTGCGAATGATCTTCAAAAAAAATTATCTCGATTTAATGATGCAAGAATTTTTACTATTCAGGAACAAACTATTTCTGTAGGTATTGGTTCAAGAGGTGCATTACCCGTACAATTTGTGTTACAAAATCAAGATCTGTCCAAACTGAAAGAAATACTTCCTAAATTTTTAGAAGAAGCCAGAAAGGATAAAACATTTTCTAATGTGGATGTTAACTTGAAATTCAATAAACCTGAATTACAGGTAACAGTAGATAGAATGAAGGTGAAAGATCTGGGATTATCAACTTCTGATGTGATATCAGCCATGCAATCGGCTTTCAGCGGAGGCAGGCTTGCTTATTTCATCATGAATGGTTATCAATATCAAGTTATTGCACAAGTGGATAGAACTGATAGAAATAAACCAAATGATCTTGATAAAATTTATGTGCGGAATAATAAAGGCGAAAATATTCGATTGGATGCAGTGATACATGTTGAAGAAAGTAGTAACCCTTCAACATTGTTTCATTTTAATCGTTACAAGTCGGCTATTGTTTCTGCTTCATTAGCAGAAGGAAAAACAATTGGTGATGGAATTGCGGTAATACAAAAAATTGGCGCCAAACTATTAGACCGAAGTTTTCAAACTGCATTAAATGGTCCATCTCGTGATTATGCTGAAAGTTCTTCGAATATTGGTTTTGCATTTGGCCTGGCTTTAATATTGATTTATTTAGTGTTGGCTGCGCAGTTCGAAAGTTTTCTCGATCCTTTCACCATCATGCTTACAGTACCGTTGGCTTTGGCTGGTGCATTATTGAGTCTGTATGTATTCAATCAAACATTAAATATATTCTCTGAAATTGGAATGATCATGTTAATTGGATTGGTAACGAAGAATGGAATTTTAATTGTAGAATTCACTAATCAAAAACGTGAGCACGGCATGCCTAAAAGACAAGCAGTAATTGAAGCTTCTGCACAACGTTTGCGCCCGATATTGATGACGAGTTTAGCAACTTCGTTTGGTGCATTGCCCATTGCATTAAGTTTAGGCGCCGCATCAACAAGTAGAATTCCATTAGGTATTGTGGTGGTTGGTGGAATTGTCTTTTCATTGGTACTTACTTTATTTGTAATTCCATCTGTTTATACTTTTATTTCGGGAGAACATAAAGCAGAGGAATTAGAGATTACTGAATAAACGATCCTTGAAATAAACCAAAGAGCAGTTCGCGAAATGCGACTGCTCTTTTTTTAATGATAAATATCAGCGCAATCAATCCTTCTTATAAATAACTTTGTTATCTAATTTTTAAAGAATGAATCATTTATTGGCGGATATACGCAGAGATTATAAATTACAATCATTGAATGAAGAAGATGTTGCAATGGATCCGTTTGCGCAATTTGACAGATGGTGGCATGAAGCTGTTACCAGTCATATTGATGAAGTAAATGCAATGACATTAGCCACAGCTACTAAAGAAGGCATTCCTTCTGCAAGAATTGTTTTATTGAAAGGATACGATATTAATGGCTTTGTTTTTTTTACCAATTATAATAGTCATAAAGGGAAAGAAATTGCAGATAATCCATATGCTTCATTGGTTTTGTTCTGGAAAGAATTAGAAAGACAAATTAGAGTTGATGGAACAATAGAAAAAATTGATGCCGCACAAAGCGATGCCTATTTTCAATCTCGTCCGGCAGGAAGCAGAATAGGTGCATGGGCATCTCCGCAAAGCACTGTCATTGAAAACAGAAAGGTCATTGAAAATAATTTTTTACAATTAGAAGAAAAATTCGGTTGTGAAAATATTCCACGCCCTGAACACTGGGGTGGTTATGTGGTAAAGCCTGTATCCATTGAATTCTGGCAGGGTAGAAGCAGTCGTTTACATGATCGTATTCGTTACACAAAAAATGATCATCATTGGAAGATTGAAAGATTGGCGCC
>CAIRTF010000037.1 GCA_903881425.1 uncultured Chitinophagaceae bacterium
AACCGATATTAAAAACTAAACTGAAAGTAATCAATGATTTTCTGAAATGTTCTTTTTGTGATTTCTGTAAAAAATAACCAACCCCAAAATCAACAATTAAACTTAAAAAAAGTAAAGAAAGAAACTTGATACTCCACCAGCCATAAAAAATAAAACTGGCAATGGCTAAAAATGCATTTTGCTGTTTGACCGATTTGTTAAACACAAACCAATACAAACAAAATACTATTGGCAAGTATGCCAAAAATATCCAGGAGTTAAACAGCATGGGGTTACATGAGCATTAGGGTTAGTAAACGGGAATACCTGTTATTTTATTATTCGTTTAATGATCTCAATCGTCTTTATAATAACTCATCAACTTTATCATTTAGTGATGCGTGTTATCAGGAACAATATTTTTATCTATTTAACCTTTATCCTCAATAGGTCCGCTGTGTTTGGTATCTACATTTTTATATGCCCATGCAAAAATTAATGGAAATATCCAAAGCGAAAATATCATCGCACATAAAATACCACCGATTACTACTCTTGCCAATGGTCTTGAACTTTCGGAACCAATACCATGCGAAATAGCTGCTGGGAATAAACCGATAGCAGCCATTAATGCCGTCATCATTACAGGTCTTATTCTTGAGTTGACACCTAATTTAATAGCACTGTATAATGAATTGGATTGATTTTTTATCTTATCTAAATTCTGTTTGAAAACAGTGATTAATAATACACCATCCTGGATACAAATTCCGAATAAGGCAATAAAACCAATACCTGCCGAAATACTGAAATTGGTTCTTGTTAAATGCAATGCCATCAATCCACCAACAATGGCGAAGGGTACATTCAAAAAAACAAGTGCTGCATCTTTTAAATTTCCAAACATGGCAAACAATAAGAGAAATATCAGCACCAAACTAATAGGCACTACTTGAGATAATCTCTTCTCTGCTCTTTGTTGATTTTCAAAATCTCCCTGCCATGCCATTTTATATCCTCTTTTTAAATTTACCAGTGCATTTACTTTTTGTTGAGCTTCTGTAATGGTGCTTCCCATATCTCTTCCTCGAATAGAAAATTTTAAAGCTGCATATCTTTTGTTATCGTCTCTGAAAATTAAACAGGGACCTGTTTTTGGAATGATTGTAGCAATCTCTTTAATAGGAACTTTAGATCCGTTTTGTGTGGGCACTAATAAATTACCTATGTCTTCCGGTGTTTTTCTGAATTGTTCAGGAAAACGAATCCTGATATCAAATGTTTTAATGCCTTCATATAAAGTAGAAGCGGTTAATCCGCCAATAGCCATTGCAACAACGGAATTGGCGTCTGCAGTTGCTACACCATATAATGCCATTTTTTGTTGATCGAGATTAATATCTAATTCAGGCTGACCGATATTATGAATCACACCTAAATCTTCAATTCCTTTTACATCTTTCAAAATATTAAAGACTTCATTCAATTTAGGTTCCATATAATTTAAAGAATCACCGTAGATCTTTACACAAATAGAACCTTTAACACCTGATACAGCTTCTTCAACATTATCCATGATGGGCTGAGAGAAATTTAAATTAGCACCCGGTAAAACAGATAATTTTTCATTCATCTGATCAATCAGTGCTTCTTTACTGATATGTGGTTTCCAATCTTCTTCCGGATAAAGCATGATTGAAAATTCATTGTTATAAAAACCTGCTACATCGGTTCCATCATCCGGTCTGCCTGTTTGAGATACTACATGTTTTACTTGCGGAAACTGAATTAAAATATCTCTTGCCTTCTTTGATACTTCAACAGATTTTTCTAATGAAATACTATAAGGTGTTTGTATGCGAAGCCATATAGATCCTTCATTTAATTCCGGTAAAAATTCCGAGCCAAGGTATTTAAAAGAATATAATCCCAATCCCATTAAGATTAATGCAATGGGCACAGCAATTCTTCTTGCTTTATAGCATCGGGTAAAGCCTCTCAACATGAAAGCAGTTAAATGATGAACAATAGGATTATGCTTTTCATGTACATTCTTCTTTAATAAAATGCTGATCAATACAGGTACTAAAGTGAGTGTAGTAATTAAGGCACCTAATAATGCAAAGCCTAAAGTATAGGCAAGGGGTGAAAACATTTTGCCTTCAACTTTTTGAAAAGCAAAAATGGGTAGCAAGCCTGTAATGATAATTACTTTAGCAAAGAAGATGGCTTTGCCTAATTGTGCACCATGATTTTTAATTAAACCAAGTTTGGTGATTTTATTAAATCGTTCCATGCCCATTTCCATGGCTTTGTGATCGAGTATCACAAACATACCTTCCACCATTACTACCGCACCATCGATGATAATTCCAAAGTCAACAGCACCTAATGATAAAAGGTTAGCACTCATTCCCATTAAACTCAAACAAATAAAAGCAAACAATAATGCCATTGGAATTATGATAGAAACAATGAGTGTTGTTCGCCAATTGAACATAAAGATGGAAACCAAAATAGTTACCAATAAAATACCTTCTATCAAATTGTGTAATACAGTATGTGTGGCAAAATCAATGAGATCAGTACGATCGTAATAAGAAACAATTTTCGTATCAGATGGAAGTACTGTAGTGTTGAGATCATCTATTTCTGTTTTAATTTCTTCTAAAACTTTTGTTGGATTTTCACCTTTTCTCATTAAGATGATGGCTTCCACTACATCCGATTCATCCGTTACTATTCTTTTATTATTGGCATCTTTTAATCCATCGGCTCTGGCAACCCAACCTAATCTTGGAACATTTGAAATTTCTACCTGTGCAACATCTTTTACTAAAACCGGAATACCATTATTATAAGTAACAATGATGTTTTTAATTTCATTGATATCATTTAATAAACCAATCCCTCTAACCACATAAGCCTGATTATTCTTGATGATCACATCACCGCCAATATTGATATTTGTTTTTTGAACAGCAGTATAAACATCTAATGGAGTAATATTTAATGAAGCGAGTTTACCGGGATCAACTTTTATTTCATAAGTTTT
This sequence comes from uncultured Chitinophagaceae bacterium, assembly GCA_903881425.1. Taxonomy (GTDB): domain Bacteria; phylum Bacteroidota; class Bacteroidia; order Chitinophagales; family Chitinophagaceae; genus CAILAF01. Next base: position 3,035 of record CAIRTF010000037.1, read on the forward strand.
TGTTTTCCCACCAAAGCTTACAATATCGCCTACACCGGGAACTGCTCTTAACTTTCTGTCAATGATCCAATCTTGCATTGTTTTTAATTCACGAACATCTCTCACATTACTTCTTAATGTATACCTGTAAATTTCTCCGGTTGGACCGGTAGGTGGTTGAACAGATGGCAGAATTCCATTGGGAAGGGTAGCATTTTGCAATAAGTTCATTACTTGTTGTCTTGCCTGAGTGTCTTTAACCTCATCATCAAAAATCAGTTTTACATAAGACAATCCAAAGATGGAAGTAGAACGTAAACTTATTTTTTGTTGAACAGGATTGAGTGCAATTTCAATAGGGATGGTTACAAATTTCTCTACTTCTTCAGCGCTTCTTCCCGGCCATTGTGTAATGATACTTATTTCGGTATTGGTTACATCCGGAAATGCCTCAATAGGCATATTCTTAAAAGTAAAAATACCTACGATAATCAAAGCCAGTGAAGAAAAAAGAATGAAATATTTATTTTTAAGCGAAAACGCTATAATGCTTTTTAAAACCTTAATCATTTGATTGCGTTATTTAATAATTAACTAATTATTTAGTGCATCATAAATCAACAAAGCCTGAGAGCCAACAATTATGTCACCAACTTTTACTCCACTTTCTAAATAAGTTTTATCACCCACCATGCTTAATACTTTTACCGGAGTAATATCGGCATTGCCTTTTCCATTATATAACAAAACATAATATTGGCTGTGATCGAATATTAAAGCTTTAGAAGGAATGCAAATGGCTTGCTTATTTTCTTTATTTACAACGGTCACACTGACAAACATTTGCGGCTTTAATGCATAATCCTCATTTGATAATATGATACGCACTTTCATTACTTTATTGGTTGGATCTAATACGTTTAATATTTTATCCACTTTACCTTTAAACACTCTGTCAGGATAGGAGAGTGTAGTAACATTTACCTGATCTCCCAAATGCACTTTGCTGATATTTGATTCGTACACATTTGCCTGTATCCAAACATCTTTTAAATCAGAAATAGTAAAAATATTATTGCCATTATCTGCACGAATAGAAGTGCTATTGGTAATATTCTTTTGAACGATGAATCCACTAATGGGTGCTTTAATAATATAATCACCTTGTGTGTTATTACCATTAATCTTTAAAATACGATTCACCAATTGTAATTGTGCTACAGCTTGATCGTAATTGGCTTGTGCATTTGTAACATCTAATTGAGAAGCCAATCCGCTGCTGAATAAATCTTTGGCTGCATCCAACTGTTTTTTGGTAGTAGTAACATTGGTTTGTGCAACGATTAAATTATTGCTGTACGTTGCCATCTCACTACTTTTTACAACTGCTAAAGTTTGTCCTGCTGTTACATAATCACCCAATTGAACTTTTACATCCTGAATATTACCGCTTACCATCGGATAAATATTTACCTGATGATCCTGATTAAAGTCTACACTTCCGGTAAGTGCTATTGCATTAACCAATTGACATGTTTGTACAGTATCAATTTCAGTTATCTTTAATAATGAATCAGGGATAATATATTTTCCTTTTTCTGCTGTTTTATTTTCTTTTTGGCTGCAACTTTCTATAGCAGCAATACTAATAGAGCAGAGTAGGATAAACGATATAAATTTCGGATTCAGTTGCTTTTGCATAATGGATAGTATAATTAATTAGTTGAAAAAATTAGTTCCTGTAAAGAAATTAATGTCTTCGAATGATTGAACTCTATTGTATTTCACTCCATTCAGTTGAAGTGTATTTTGTTTATAAGAGTCATAGAAATCAAGAAAATCCAATAATCCGATATTTCTTTTTTCATAATTGATGAATACTTCATTTAATAATCTGTCAAAATCTCCGGAGAACTTTGTATCAATACTTTGATAGAGCTTATTGTTATCAAAACTTTTTTGTAAGGCTCTGTAAATTTGTTCTTCAACAGTGGCTTCTGTACTTTTTTGAGAAGTAAGATTATACTCGATCATTGATTTTGCAGATTTGATATTACCTTGATTTCTGTTAAAAAAAGGAAGATCAATGGCCACACCTGCAGAATGAAAATTCTGCGCATAACTGCCTTGTTTATCATAAGACAAAGAAGCTGTGAGATCAGGAACTGCTAATGCTTTTTGATAATCGTAATTAAGTTTGCTGATATTGGTAGATGCTTTTGCAATTTGCAAATCTGTTCTGCTTTTGTAAGCAGTATCAATCAAAGTGGTTAATGAATATTGTAAAGGGTTTAATGCAGCTAACTTATTATCATCCGTAATTGGATAGATATAAACATTCTTTATTTGCAATACCAATCTTAATTCACTTTCTGTATCATTGATCTGATTAATCAAATCATTGTATTCGCTTTGTAAACTATATAACTGTGCCTTAATTCTAACTACTTCTTTTTCGGCAATATATCCTTTGCCTTCCTGTTGTTTAAATGCAGTAACTACTTTTTGTAATGACTGAATTTCTTTATCGTACACTTTTGCAGACTGCTGTAAATAGTAAATATTAAAAAAGTCGGAGCGTAATGTGTATTTTAAAGTTCTTATCAAATCAAATAATTGATATTCTGCCAACTGCGCATTTGCTTCAGCAATTTTTATTTGCTTATTTCTTTTTCCGGCTAATAAAATCAATTGCGAAACAGTTGCTGCATTTTCACTGTTTGAAAAAAATGTGGAATGCGGAAAATTAGAATTAGCATCATTTAGAGGAAAGAGGGGACCTCTTGCAAAAGAAAAATTTGGATTGGGTAAAAGCTTTGCTTGAATAATCAATGCTTTTTGTGCATCTACGTTATACTTTTGGGCAAGTAACAAAAGGTTGTTTCTTAAAAATATATTTTCTGCACTATCCAAAGAAAGACGAATACTGTCAGCCGGTACAATATTTTTTTGTGCAATAACAGTTAAACTCAACATGCATAATGCTAAAGCAATGAATAGATTTTTTTTAATAAATATTGTCATAATATATTTAAAGTTTTAACCTCTTTACGTAACAATCAGATATAGGCTTCTATTGCAATCGTTAGCGCTATAAATTAAATAAAAGTAATCGAAAAAAAAGAAAACTCAGGCTTTGGGCGGAGGCGGGTTGATCTCTTTATAAAAAGCGAATGAATAGCTTTCATTTAAAGGTACTATAAACGAATGGAGCTCTTCTGATATATTTATGATATCAACAACAGTAGTTGGTTGAGATAATTTTATAGAAAGATGTTTTACTAATTGTGCTTTGGAAGAAGAAGACTCATTTTGATATTCCGGAAAAGCATCTTTATTGCCTAACACAATTTCTGAAACATATTCTGTTAATGAATTAATGTAATTAAAATCTCCTAAAGTGATATTCGATGAAATTGGCTGAAAGTCAGTACTGTCAATACTCAGATTTATTATCTGTAATGCAATAATTGCCACTAAAAATTTAGCGATGATATTTTTGATACTGAGGGTCATGAGTTTACAGATGCAAAAATAAGCGTAATGTTTATAAAAATGTTTGTTAAATCTGTAATATCTTTTCACTGTTGTTGCAAATAAAAAAGTCTTGCATTTTTTGCAAGACTTTTTCTATTAGTGAATTCAATTTTATTTTTTCTTGGTCTCGGTAGCGCCCAATGGTTTGTTTCTCATAAAATCAACCAGGATAGGAGCCGCCACAAAAATAGAAGAGTAAGTACCTGTGATAACACCTATTAACATCGCAAAGGCAAAGCCTTTGGTTACTTCACCACCCACAATGAATAAGATCAACAATGTCAAGAACACCGTTAATGAAGTCATGATAGTACGACTTAAAGTATCATTGATTGCTTTGTTAATGATAGCACCTTTTTCAGCACCTTTCATGGTTCCGCTATATTCACGAATACGGTCAAATACAATTACGGTATCATTCATCGAGAAACCGATTACCGTTAATATCGCCGCAATAAAATGCTGATCTATTTCTAATGGAAAAGGAACTATTTTTCTGAAGAAAGAGAATACAGCTAATGTTACAAACACGTCATGTAATAATGAAACGATTGTTCCGGCAGAATATCTCCAATCGCGGAAACGCATAAAGATGTACAAGCAAATAATGATCATGGAGAAGATGGTTGCTTTTTTAGCACCTGTTTTCAGATCATCAGAAATCGAAGGCAATACTTTTTGTGAGCCTTTTTTATAATTGCTGGTAAATTCAATATACGTCACGTTTTCCGGAAGATATTTTTTTAATCCGGTAAACAATGCTCTTTGTACCATTGAATCTGTATTACTATTAGTCTCGTTTATTTTATAAGCAGTTGTAATGTTTAATTGTGATGCATTATCTACAATTTTAACAATAGGAGCTTCGCCATCAAATACCTTTTTCAAATCATCAGCAACTGCTTCCTGACTAACAGGTTTTTCAAATTTGATGGTAAAACTACGACCACCTTTAAATTCAACACCTTCATCAAATCCGTTAAAGAATGAGCCCACACCTAATATCAATACAATTACAGATATTCCATACGCTACTTTTCTATATTCAATGAATTTAAAAGAAGCATGTTTGAATATTTTTTTAGACAAACCGGTAAAATAAATAAAATGCCTTTGTTTATTCGTATAGAAATCAGTGATTAATCTTGAAACTAATATTCCGCAGAATAATGAAAGAACAATACCAATCATTTGCGTGGTAGCAAAACCTAAAACGGGACCTAATCCAAAATAGAATAAGATAGATGCAGTTAAGAAAGTGGTAACGTGGGCATCTAATACCGGTGCTAATGAACGTTTATAACCATCATTCACTGCTGCCTGATAACCTTTACCTTTTGTCAATTCTTCTTTAATACGTTCAAAGATGATTACGTTGGTATCTACAGCCATGCCGATGGTTAATACCAAGCCGGCAATACCGGCAGCAGTTAAAGTAAAGTTCAATGAACTTAAAATACCAACAGTAAACAATAAGTTTAGTATCAATGCAATATTGGCAACCCAACCTGCTGTGTTATAATAAATCAACATCAAAACGAAAATTACCACAAATGAAATCGCGAATGCCATTGAACCGCCTTTCACTGCTTTGGCACCCAAAGTTGGTCCTACCACTTGTTCCTGAACAATCTTTGCAGGTGCAGTTAGTTTACCACTCTTTAAAATTTCGGCAAGATCTTGTGCTTCTTTCGGTGTATAATTTCCTGCTATTTGAGAATTACCTGTTGTGATTGCATCATTTACATTTGGTGCAGAGTAAACAACTTTATCCATTACAATAGCAATGGGTTTATCGATGTTTTTAGTGGTCATCTTAGCCCAAATCTTTGTTCCGGTTGTGCTCATTTGCATATTCACAACAACACGACCTCTTTCATCATAATCTTGTTTTGCATTTTCCACATCGCCACCTTCTAATTCAGCCTGACCGTTATCTAATGTTCTGATAGCATAAATAGTTAAAACATTTTTAGCTTTCGGATCATCAATATCAGCCTTGCCATACATGAATACCAAGTTGGAAGGAAATTTATTTTTTACAGCTTCAATCTTTAAATAATTATTAATGACAGCAGTATCTTTTTCTAACACATAACCCAAAGAACCCGGAAATATTTGTTTACCACTTTTGCTTTGGTATGGTTTAGAAAACTGAATTAATCTAAGTAATGGAGCTTGATTGAGTTTAGATTTACTGGTATCAGTCTTAGCTGTTGTTTTTGAGGAAGAATCAGCAATCGAAGAAATAGTAGCTGTTTTAGTAGTATCTACTTTTGAAACAACAGCTTTAACTTCTGTTTTTTTCTTTGAAGTATCAGCAACAGCTGCACCGTTCAAATAATCCTGAACTGTTTTATCTGCTGCCACCAATTGTTGTTGAATTTGATCAACAGTATATACTTCATAAAATTGAAGATTGGCACTTGCCTGTAAATAATTTCGAACTCTTTCATGATCTTTTACGCCGGCCAGCTCTACATTGATAATTCCTTTAGCAGGATCAGGGTTGATGTTGGGAGAAGCCACACCGAATTGGTCAATACGTGTACGCGTAACACGTAATGTATTATTGAAAGCTTCGGTTGCTTGTTCTCTTAAATAAGTAATAACAGCATCATCAGATGCATCGTATTTTATCTTTCCATTACTACGGGCTGCAAAGAGCGGTGCTAATGGTGAAGATGGATTTGCTTTTTTGAATTCATCAGAAAATAATGAAATCAAATCAGTGCCGCTATTTGCTTTTCTTGCAATGGCTGCATTTAAAGCTTTATTGAAGGCAGGGTCTTTGCTGTAATTAGCGAGCGATACCAACAATTCATCTAATCCAACTTCCATTGTTACACTCATACCACCTTGGAGATCTAATCCAAGCATCAGTTCTTTATCCTTTGCATTGCGATAAGTAGTTAAATTGAATAAGCCAATTTTACTATCCTTGGTGCTATCCAATAATCTTCTTAATACACTGTCTTTAACCGATTTCAATGTATCGGCATACAATGCTCTTGCTTCATTATTTGAAGCATACTTTTGTTCGGGTGTTGGATAGTTTACAGCAAGCCATTTATCGGCTTTCGCTTCCATAGCACTTTCATGGTTCTTAACAAACCATGTGAACGACAATTGATAAACACAGATCAATATCAGGGCAATCGCAAAAAATCGCACTAAACCTTTCAGTTGCATACTAGTAAGGGTTTATAAAATTTTTAGAGTGGGCAAAGATAGGGGAATGAGAATGATATTTTAACAGAAAATACCGTGAATTGTATTCACCGTTTCATTTGATACAACTTACCCATTTTTTTGCGGATGATCTGTTGAAAGAGTTTCTGTTTTGATTTTCTCCATTTTTTTCTTTTTTGCCAATAATTCTAGGTATTGCTGCTCTTTCATTTCCCATTGATAATTTCGATAGAAATAGGCCATAAATACAGCAATGATGATGATAATAATGATAAATAAAACCGGACTTAATTTACTGTTGGCTTCCATATCAGCACGTTCGTACCAACCAATGGTAATAGTTAATACGATGCCAATACCGATAACTAATCCTCTTGAAAGACCTTTTGCAAATTGCCAAAAGCTCTTTTGCTGATCCGTCCTGTTCTTTGACCAATATTGTAGAAATTCTTCTTCTTTGTGGGAAAGCATTGTGCAAAAATATGTTTGATTTTCATTTTTACCACACAAGTTATATGACTTGAATTAAGGCAAAAGAATATAGAACAGGAAAAAATTATGATTTATGATTTATTTTATACAAATTATCAAATCAGACAAAAAATCAGTTTTTTTATATTGAAATGCAGCAATTAAAGTTATTATTTGAGTTAATTATATTTACAATATTAGTTATATTATCTGAAAATGAGTAATTTGCTGATTTAGAAAAATTGGATTCGATTCATAGTAATTATACAAACAAATAAACTTGATGCTTCTTGTACCTTTAAACATTTTTTTTACAAATTTTAATTATATCTTATTTTAATGAATATTAGTTATTTTTTAAGCAAAAAGTTCTATTGACTAAAAATTTTTAATTTTGATTCATTGCTTATTCATTGAAAATAAGTGAAAATATTTGATTAGCTTTTTTTTTAAATAAAGAAAAATTAGATCAATTTAAAATTACTAAAAGATTGTTTTCTAAACTTACTTCTTTCTTAATCTTGACGAAATTCTTGTACTTGGCTG
>CAIRTF010000038.1 GCA_903881425.1 uncultured Chitinophagaceae bacterium
CCGTTTCAGTTTCTAATCCCACTTCAAGAGTATTGGAAGCTACTATTACATTGGCAGATTGGGACCGAGATTCTTTGGGTAGTATAAGATTCTATGAGCCCGGAACATTGCCAACCTCTTGTTCCAATTTGATTAAAATATTTCCATCAACTAATTTTTTATTACAACCTTACGATAAAAAAGATTTTACAGTAATGATGGATCTTTCATCTGTAAAAGCAGACAGTGCAATAACAAGTGCTAAAAATTGCATGTTGTTTTTTACACAGATCAATTCTCAACGCGGAACAAATGGTACTAATGGTGTAGGTGTGGGTGTTAATTTAACAGTACGTATTGGTGTGCAATTGTTTTACAATGCGCCAAACGCTACTAAAAAAAATATAGAGATTGAAAGATTTATTGCAGATACGATTCCTTCGAAAGACAGTACTATTCGTAAGAATGTTCTGCTTACTTTACAAAATCATGGAGATGTGGAGACAGACGGTAAAGTGAATTTTGAATTATTGAATTTAAAGACCGGAGAAAAAATAGATTTACCTGAAGCAAAATTTTATACTTTACCCAATGCAAAAAGAATTTTAAAAATTGGTATCCCCGCAAAAACACCAAAGGGTAAGTATAGCATTACAGCTTTAGTAGATTATGGCCCTGAAATGGAATTAAAGATCGGAGAAATGGAATTTGAGCTCTGAATTATTTATAGAAAGTTGTTTTAGTGCAAAAAAATAAATTATATAAACCATTACTCTTATTGCTTGTTTGCTTGTTTTATGCATTAACAATAAATGCACAAGCAAAACCTGCAAGTATAAGTGTTTCAACCATTAGCCAATACACCAATGGTACTTCCGTTGTTGCAGCAAACCAAGTGACTTTAGATTTAGATGGCGGAGCTGTTTCAACAAAAGTATATATAAGTACCAATACAGATTTTATTAATGGAAGTAATTCCATTGATAATGCTTATGTATCAGCAAAGGTTACTGCACAAACAGGCTTCAATACAACTTATAGTACCAATCTGGTTAGTCTTTCCACTTCGCCCCAATTGGTGTTTAGTGGAACTGATGCTGCAGGTCCTACTAACATCATAACTTTTACATACACCTTAAGTGGCGGCACTCAATTGTTGGTACCAGGCGATACTTATTCAACTACCGCAACATTTACTGCATATTATTACGATAAAAATGGGGTTATCTTGAAAGGTCCTGCAGGAAGTACCACTTATACTGCTACATTATCAATTGTTGTAACCGGAATAACATCTTTAACATTGTCAGGTAGTGCAGGTACAGCTTCCTTAAATTTCAATGCTGCATCGGTATATAATACCGGAGCAAGTTTAACACAAAGTGCTGCCCTTACAGCATTTTGTAATCAGGCTTATCATGTAACTGTAAAAGCTTCTCAAAATTTAAAATACAGTACTTATTCCATTCTTATTTCCAATGTAATGGTAGACGCAACACCAAGTACCGGAGGTTCGGGTATTACAACGCCTGTAATCACATTATCAACCACCGCACAAACATTAATAACATCAACTGCGGGGTCTTTATCGCAAAACTTTGATTTATTATATTACACCAGTGCAGGCAATACTGCTTTTATTGGAATGCCTGCGGGAACTTATACCACTACACTCACGTACACGATTACCTCTCCATAAAAGAATAATATTCAGCAAGTTTTTGATAATTCTTTTTCTGCCTGTATATTTGCAGCCCATTAAATATTTTGGCTGCGTAGCTCAACTGAATAGAGCATCTGACTACGGATCAGAAGGTTTTAGGTTTGAATCCTAACGCGGTCACACAGTTACTTTCGGTAACTCACAAATCCTTGTAAATTAGTATTTACAAGGATTTTTTAGTTTCATTATACATCGTTTCTACACGCTTTTCGTCGGATTTCGCTTCACTATTCTCTCACAAAAAGTTGCAATTTTCACAAAAATTAAAAAAAAGCAAAATGAAGCAAATCAAAACGCTATTTTATCCCTCCATTGAGAGGATTAGCAAAAAGACAGGTCTTATTCCAATGTATTTACGCATTTCAAAAAGGAGTGTAAAAACTGAAGTGCGACTACCCATTCAGATTACACAAGAGGAATACCGAAATTGGGATGAAATACAAGAACGCATTACAATCAACCCAAGAAGTGTAAATGTTGAAATCGATAAGATTAGGGACAAATTTGAAGGACTTAGATACACTCACAAAGAAAGGTATGAGGTAATGACACCACAAGAAGTGAAAAATATTCTTTTCAATCAAGAATCTCAGATGGGTGAACAATCCATACTAATAGAAAAAATAAAGGAATATTTTCAAAACTCAGTCAAGTCCAATGGCAACATAGTTGTTGGTACGGTGAAAAATTATCTGAAGTCAATTACTCATTTTGAAAAGTATCTAAAACACATCAAGAAAAACCGTATTACCATTTCTGAGTTCAGCCCATTGTTGGCACATGGATTCTACGAATATTTACAAAAGGATATTCCTGAAATCGGCAAAGTTTCTATTTCTGATGTATCAGCATCAAGTGTGCTAATTAAGTTAAAGGTAATATTCAATAGATGGGTAGACACTGAGTTAATCAGAACAAACCCATTCAAAAAAGTAAAACTTCAAACCAAAACGAATAAAAGAGACCCATTGAGTATTGAGGAAGTAAAAAAACTTAAGTCATATGATTTTTCAAATGAGCCTAAATTAGCAGTCTATCGCGATATATTTATGTTTCAAATTTACACAGGATTAGCGTATGGCGACATCAGTGATTTAGCAAAAAGACATGTTGAAATTTTAAGTAATGGTGATGCTTTGCTTTGTAAAAAAAGAATCAAATCAAGTGTAGATGTCAGACAGTTCCTCATAAAAGATGCATTGGGGATTATAAAAAAATATGAAAATTACTTTGAAGTTAAAATTGATAGCGAAAGAATACTTCCCAAAAGACATCTAAACAATATGAATGAGTCGCTTAAAGTCATACAAGCAAAGGTTGGCATAACAAAATCAATGTCATCCCATTTATCAAGACACACAACCGCTCAATTAATTGCTGAATGTGGAATTGCCTATGATGTTATGGATAAAATGATGGGTTGGAGTGACAGAAGGCAAGGTACAAGAGCAATTTACTATAGGGTGTCAGACACGATGCTTATGGAAGCAAAAACAAAATTTGAAAACTTCATAAAACAAAACATATGAGCAACATAGTATCAAATATAAAAAGCCACTTGGAGACACTAAATGCTTCTGAATTATTGGCTTGTGCAAAACAAATTGACTTAGAAATCAAGGATAATTATAACAATGGCATCATCATTAATGAGTTGCTTTCCCGAATAACTGATGGCTATACCGAATATAGGAATTCGTTATTAATCTCATCAGAAAAATTTCAGAAAAATATCGAAGAAGGTTTATTGGAAGAGTTTGAAGTTTCTATTCAAAATATGGATTCATATGTCATATCAAGACTTTGGGGCATTAATTACTACTCAAATACACGCTATAATAAAAATGAGTTTATTATTAAG
>CAIRTF010000039.1 GCA_903881425.1 uncultured Chitinophagaceae bacterium
GCTATGCTTGCGGCTTTGCCCATCTCAGCATTTGTATCGAATGCATTTTTATATCCCAAGCGCTCTTTGTTTCCCAATTTGCTCTTGATTATTGCATTAATAATTATTATCCACAATAATTGGTTACTCATCCAAATTTAAAGTTCAGAATATCTTACTGCGTTAACTTTGACACTTAATATTTGATTATGAAATATGGCGTTGTTGTTTTTCCGGGTTCTAATTGCGATAGAGACATGCAAGATGCTTTGCAAAATGATTTAGGAAAAGAAGTAGTGATGTTATGGCATAAGGATAAAGACATTAGAATGTTTACTACTAATGATTGTATTGTGTTGCCCGGTGGATTTTCTTACGGCGATTATTTACGATGTGGTGCCATTGCAAGATTTAGTCCGATGATGCAAAGCGTTATTGATTTTGCCAATAAAGGCGGAAAAGTATTAGGTGTATGTAACGGTTTTCAAATTTTATGTGAAAGCCATTTATTACCCGGCGCACTATTACAAAATGCCAATCAACAATTTATCTGTAAAAACGTTTTTATAAAGAATGATACATCAACGGCATTAAAAATACCCATTGCACATGGTGAAGGGAGATATTATGCTGATGAAGTAACATTGAATGATTTAGAAAAAAATAACCAGATCATTTTTCATTATTGTGATGAAACCGGAAAGATTGATATGACAGCAAATCCAAATGGTGCTGTAAGGAATATTGCCGGCATTCGTAATAAAGAAGGAAATGTTTTTGGAATGATGCCTCATCCGGAAAGAGCAACTTCTAAAGCATTGAATAATATAGACGGACTAAAAGTATTTCAGTTATTAGAATTGAATTAACATTTCGTCAACAAGCATTCTGTTCAAATTAGAATCAATTTGTAAAATAAAATCTCGTATGAAAAAATTATTCATCATCGCATGCATCGCTATTACTTGCATAAATTTATCTGCTCAAAAAATAGATCCTGTTAATTGGAAGTTTGAAGCAAAAAAGAAAACAGCTAACGAATACGAGATCGTTGCAACCGCAACTGTTGCAGAGCCTTGGCATATTTATTCTCAGAATACCGGAAAAGGTGGACCAATTGCCACTTCGTTTTCTTTCGCCAGAAATCCTCTGATTCAATTGAATAATAAATTGAAGGAGAATGGTAAATTAGAAAAAGTATATGACAAAAATTTCAAGACCGATGTTTTGTTTTATGCAAATTCAGTTGTGTTTACACAAACTGCAAAAGTGAAAGGAAATATTAAAACAAATGTTTCGGGTACAGTTGAATATATGGTTTGTAATGATGAACAATGCTTGCCTCCTGTAAAAAAATCATTTAATATTCAATTGCAGTAAAGAGCATTCAATGAAAAAATTTTCTCTTAGTGTAATTATAATTTTTACTGCAGCTTTTTGTTTTGCTCAAACTAAGCCTGTAAATTTTTCTATCAAGACGAAACGTATTGATAATGGTGTTTACGAATTAACCGCTATCGCTCAAATGCAAGACGGGTGGCATTTATACGGTATCAATCCAACTGTTGAAGGATTGGAATCTGTAAAATTTTCCTTTGATGATGAAAATGTAAAAGCAATCAATGAGCTTTCTTTTAATCATCCTTCACAAGTAATTACCGATCCTATTTGGGATAATAAAAAAGTAAATGTTTTTATCCATTCGGTTGAGATCAAACAATCCATAAAAATTAATGGTGTTATTCCTTCTTCTTTAAAAATAACTGTCAATGCAAATGTCGGGCAAGGCAAAGATCAATTTCAAATTGTTGAACAAATTATCGATGTAAAATTAGAAGGCGGAGTAGAAGCGAATATTAATTCAATCAAATTAAGTTCTGTTGATATTAATCATCCGATAAATGATTGCGGAAAAAAAAATAATATCAAGAGCAGTGGTTTTTTATCTATTTTCTTTTTAGGTTTTTTAGGCGGATTGATTGCATTACTTACACCATGCGTGTTTCCGATGATTCCGGTTACCGTTTCTTTCTTTACAAAACGTGCCAAGAACAAAAAGCAAGGTATTAAGAATGGCGTATTGTATGGCTTGTTTATTTTTTTGATTTATTTATTGGCCAGTATTCCTTTTCACATTTTAGGAAATGTTCAACCTGAAATTTTCAATAATATTTCTACCAATGCATGGTTAAATATTATTTTCTTTATCATCTTTATTGTATTTGCCATTTCTTTCTTTGGCTATTTTGAAATTACCTTACCAAGCAATGTGGCTAATAAAGCAGATTCAAAAAGTGGACTAGGAAGTATTGGCGGCATATTTTTTATGGCATTAACATTGGCCATCGTTTCTTTTTCTTGCACTGGTCCAATATTGGGTTCTTTATTAGTAGGTTCATTAAGTGGTGGTGCATGGCAGTTAACCAGCGGCTTAGCTGGTTTTGGTTTAGCATTGGCATTACCTTTTGCATTGTTTGCCATCTTTCCAAATTGGTTACATTCATTGCCAAAAAGTGGTGGTTGGTTAGATACTGTTAAAAAAGTATTGGCATTCGCAGAATTGGCTTTGGCTTTTAAATTTTTATCGAATGCAGATTTGGTAATGCATTGGGGCATTTTAAAAAGAGAAATATTTTTTGGTGTTTGGATATTGATTGGAGTAGGATTGACATTATATCTTTTTGGCTTACTTCGTTTGCCACATGATTTTAAAGGAATGAAAATAAGTAGCGGAAGAAAATTATTGGGCACACTTGCATTGTTATTTACTTTGTATTTGATTCCCGGGGTTACACAAACAAAATATGCTAATCTTCAATTACTCAGCGGATTCCCGCCACCACTGCATTACAGCGTATATGGAAAAGATAACGTGATTGGAAAAGGATTGGAAGCAAATGTGATGAATGATTATAATAAAGCTTTACAATTAGCCAAAGAGCAACATAAACCATTGTTGATAGATTTTACCGGATGGGCTTGTGTGAATTGCAGAAAGATGGAAGAAAACGTTTGGACGCAACCGGAAGTGTATGATTATATTAAGCAACATTATATTTTAGTTTCATTATATGTAGATGATAAAGAAAAATTAGTTATTCAACAACGCATCAATAATTACAAAACAAAAGACGGTAATTTAAAAGATATCATTTCGGTAGGCGATAAATGGGCAACATTTCAATCAGAAAATTTTAATCAGGTAACACAACCTTTGTATGTGATTTTAAATAATGAACAACAATTACTGAATAATCCTGTTGGTTATACACCGGATGCGAAAGAATACAAAGCATGGCTGCAATGCGGTAAAGAAACATTTGATAAGAAATAAAAAAATCCCTTCGAAAGAAGGGATTTTTGTTTGGTTGTCATCCTGCAATGATGTTGGCAAACAATCGTAGTTTGCAGAATGACAATTTGGTCTTCACTATTATAAAACTATTTGATTCTCTACCATCATCTTTCTCAAATTAATTAATCCATAACGCATTCTTCCCAAAGCCGTATTAATGCTGGTGTTGGTGATGGTGGCAATTTCTTTAAAACTCATATCAGCATAATGTCTTAATACAATTACTTCGCGTTGCTCTTCGGGTAACAATTCCAACATCTTTCTAATTTTATCATGACTTTGTCCTTGTACCATTTTAGTATCAGCACTTTCACTGTTCACATTGATCATTTCAAAAATATCCTTGTCTTCGCTGTGAATAATTTTGGTACGTTTTGCTTTTCTAAAATAATCTACACATAAATTATGAGAGATGCGTAATGCCCATTGAATAAATTTACCTTCTTCATTATAGCGATTGTTACGAAGTGTATCGATTACTTTTATAAATACCTCCTGAAAAAGATCTTCGGCCAAATGCCTGTCTTTTACCAAAAAGAAAATGGAAGAGAATATTTTCTCTTTGTAACGATTGATTAAAATTTCAAGTGCTTGATGGTTGCCTTCTTGAAATGAACGGATCAAATCCGTATCCAACGCTTGTTGTAGCGGTTTCATAGTAGTAAGGTTTTTTGAAAAACTTCAAAAATGATAGGATACTTGGATTACGGATAATTGAAATTATTGTATGGCGGATTAAACGATCTGCGTGACGATGAACTTCAATTACGTTTTGAAATTAATCATGTTTTAATGTTACACAAACTTTAACAGGCATTGTTGAAAAATATAAAACTTGTTTGCGGATATCCACATTTTTTCTTCTTTCGCAGAACTTAAAGCAGAATATTCTGTTTATTTGTTACAGCTATGGCAACAAAAGCAATTTCTAAAAAACAAACTTCTTCTGTTACTTCAAACAATATTATTGTTAAAGGTGCCCGTACACATAATTTAAAAAATGTGGATGTTGAATTTCCGCGGAACAAATTAATTGTTGTAACAGGTGTAAGTGGAAGTGGTAAATCTTCCTTAACTATTGATACATTATTTGCAGAAGGTCAACGTCGTTATGCCGAAAGTTTAAGTGCTTATGCTCGTCAGTTCATGGCAAGAATGGTTAAACCGGATGTTGATTATATCAAAGGATTGTGTCCGGCCATTGCCATCGAACAAAAAGTTATTACACGTACACCAAGAAGTACAGTTGGCAGCATGACGGAGATATATGATTATTTAAGATTATTGTTTGCAAGAATAGGTAAAACCATTTCACCTATCAGTGGAAGAGAAGTAAAGAAAGATGATGTGAGCGATGTAGTGAACGCGATTAAAAATTTCAAAGCAGGAACGAAAGTAGTGATATTGGTTCCATTTAAACAACATGCAAATCGTGCAGTGAAAGAAGAGTTGAATATATTAATGCAGAAAGGATTTAGCAGGTTGTATGTTCATAGAATGTCAGATGACAGAAAACAGATGACAGAAATTTTAAGGATTGAAGACCTGTTAGAAATAAGTGAAAAAGAATTAAATAAAAATCTGTCATCAGTTATCTTAGGTCAGTCATCTTATATATTGATCGACAGAATTGTTACAAAAGATTTTGAAGAAGATGACCTGCATCGATTAAGTGATTCGATCGATACTGCTTTTTACGAAGGCGAAGGTGAAATGTTTATTGAAGTGGATGAAAATCAATTTATTCATTTCAGTAATAAGTTTGAAGCAGACGGACTTCAGTTTGAGGAACCGGTGCCCAATTTATTTTCATTCAATAATCCTTTTGGTGCTTGCCCAACTTGCGAAGGATTTAGTCAGGTCTTAGGTATAGACGAAGATCTTGTTATTCCAGATAGAAGATTGAGTATTTACGAAAATGCAGTGGCGCCTTGGAAAGGAGAGAAGTTAAGTTGGTGGAAAGACAATTTTATTAAGCATGCAAAAGGCTTTCCGATACATAAACCGATTGCAGATTTAAGTAAAGAACAATATCAACAATTATGGAATGGTATTGATAAAGCTTATGGTATTCACGATTTTTTTAAAGAAGTAGAACAGAATCTATATAAAGTTCAGTATCGCGTATTGTTAAGTCGTTATCGTGGCAGAACCACTTGTACTGATTGCCATGGTTATCGTTTGCGCAAAGAGGCATTGTATGTAAAAGTGAATGATAAACATATTGGTGAATTATGCGAATGGCAAGTAAAAGATGTAAAAGTTTGGTTTGATGGTTTGCAATTAAGTGAACATGATGCACAAGTAGCGAAAAGAATTTTGATTGAAGTGCATCAACGTTTACAAACATTGATCGATGTTGGTTTGGGTTATCTTACGTTGAATCGTTTGGCTAATTCTTTAAGTGGTGGTGAAAGCCAACGCATACAACTCACACGAAGCTTGGGTTCTAACTTAACCAACTCATTATATATTTTAGATGAACCATCTATTGGTTTGCATTCAAGAGATACAGAAAGATTGATTGCTGTTTTAAAAAACCTTCGCGATTTAGGTAACACTGTTGTGGTTGTAGAACATGATGAAATGATGATGCGTGAAGCAGATCATATTATTGATATGGGTCCATTGGCTTCTCATTTAGGCGGGGAAGTAATTGCAGAAGGTAATTATGATGAAATTATTGCTAATCCAAAAAGCTTGACCGGGAAATATTTAAATGGTGAATTAAGTATTGATGCACCAAAAAATATTCGTAAGTGGAATAGAAGCATTACAGTCGAAGGTGCTCAGCAAAATAATTTGCAAAATATTACTGTTGAATTTCCATTGAATCTATTGTGCGTAGTAAGTGGCGTAAGCGGCAGTGGTAAAACAACTTTAGTAAAACAAATTTTATATCCCGCACTAAAAAAATTTAAAGGCGAGTTTGCTGATAAAGTTGGACATCATAAAAACATTACAGGAGATGTAGACTATATTTCACAAATTGAATTGATCGATCAAAATCCTATCGGTAAATCGTCACGCAGTAATCCGATTACTTATGTTAAAGCGTATGATGAGATCAGAGATTTATTTTCTAAACAACCACTTTCAAAGATTCGCGGTTTTCAACCAAAACATTTTTCTTTCAATGTTGATGGTGGTAGATGCGATACTTGTAAGGGTGAAGGGGAACAAATTATTGAAATGCAATTTTTGGCTGATGTGCATTTGACTTGCGAAGTATGTGGTGGTAAGCGTTTTAAAGAAGAAGTGATCGAAGTGAAGTATAAAAATAAAAGCGTGCATGATGTTTTGGAAATGAGTGTGGATGAAGCCATTGATTTTTTTGCTGAGGAAAAAAATATAGTAAAAGCTATTCAGCCATTGCAGGATGTAGGTTTGGGATACATTAAACTCGGGCAATCCTCTGATACTTTATCAGGCGGTGAAGCGCAACGTGTTAAGCTGGCTTCATTTCTTGGCAAAGGAAAAGGTCATGGGCATGTTTTATTTATTTTTGATGAGCCTACAACAGGTTTACATTTTCATGATATTAAAAAGTTATTGTCCTCTTTTAATGCATTAATAGAGCAAGGCCATTCGTTAATTGTGATCGAGCATAATACAGATGTAATTAAAAGTGCCGATTGGGTAATTGATTTAGGTCCAGAAGCCGGTGATGCAGGTGGTAATCTGGTTTTTGCAGGAATTCCTAAAGAGTTAAAAAAAATAAAACAAAGTCATACCGCTAAATTTTTATAGATTAGTTCTTTGAAAATTTTATTTGTACATTAGTTATGAAAATATTTAACAAAAACGAAATATTAAAAGAGGATGATATGCAAGTGAATGTTCCCGATAATCAAGTGATGACTTATGCCAGCTATATTAGTTATGGCTGTCGTTATATTGGTAATATTGAAGGCGATTCGAATATTAAGATTGATGGAGAATTAGTTGGTGATATTACTTTAAAGGGAAACGTAAAGATTGGTGATAAAGGGAAAGTGGTGGGTAAAGTTTCAGTGACTTCGGGTGAAATTTTTGGTAAAGTGGAAGGTGATATTACTTGCAGTGAAACATTGGTATTACGCAAAGGATCTAATGTAAAAGGAAATATTACTTCCGGAAATATTTTAGTAGAAAGCGGTGCTTCGTTGAGTGGTGTTGTAAAAGTTGATTTTGCTTCTTAATAGATTGATCAATAAAAATATTTCAATAAAAAAAAGAATGACCGATTAAAGTCATTCTTTTTTTATTCAATCAGTTCTAAAATCTTATTCAGCTTTGGTTCTGGGCGATGAATTCTTTGCATTTAAATTATCCGTGAACAAATTAATAATCTTCGGTAAATTAACATCGGCAGCCAGTTTGGTGTTGATATCAATATCATTTAAAACAGCGTTGATTTGTTCAATGGTTGCATTATCAGGAACTGAAATAATACAATTCAAATTAGTATTATCATCATTCTCAAATCTTTTGGTAAAGATTTTTCCAGTTATTTCGCATCCGTTTTTTGCAGATACTTTTCCGGTGCAATAAATATTGCCTACTAATTTTCCGCTGATGATCAATTCAGAGCAAATCAAATCACCTTTAATTTCTGAGTGATCTTCTACAATAATTTTATCTTGAGAAAGTAATGTTCCGTGAAACTTACTTTCCACTTTAATTGGATGCTTTGTTTTAAAATTTGCTTCAATCATTACTTCTGTAGGAAGTAAGATTGGATTGCCGTTGCCATTGGTTGCTCTAATGTCATTCATCTGTGTTTCAGTTTTAGTGTTAGTAGTTTCTATAGAAATTATATTTTCTTCTTTAGATCTTTTTTTCGAAAAAAAACCATCCGTCATAAGGTAAAAAATTTGAGATCGAATATTTTTTAAATTCTATCACTTTTTCATTCTGCAAAAGTTTCAGATATAGTTTCTCATTTTCAGATCTATTGGGATTTTGCACAAAGATTCTGAAAGATATGGAGTCAATTTCTTTGCTAATGTAGATGATTTTTGAGTATTTATCTCCTTCTACCTGTATTTTCTGTGTTGTGTCAAATTCATCCAAATACCAAACCTCAAAATTGGTCTTAAATGAAGTTTCTATTAATATTTCAAGAAAATGGTCTCTTTCAATTTTTACGGGCTGCTTGAAAACCTTTTTAAGCCTTACTATTTTATTTTTTAAATGCTGTAAATCAAATCCGGACATATTCTCCTGTTAGGTTTGCACTGTTTGAAATTAGTGTATTTTGATCAATTGAACTTTGCAACAGTACAAAAAAAACTTCTTGCAACGCAAGAAGTTCTGTGATTGTGTTGGGTTACTAGGATTCGAACCTAGACAGACAGAATCAAAATCTGTAGTGCTACCGTTACACCATAACCCAATCCTTTGTATAATCATTGCTGATTTGGGCTGCAAAAATAGGGGTGGACATAAAATGTACCAAAACTTTTTACTATTCAACTGTAATTCAGTTCGATTGTGTCTTTTTATTAGACTTGATAATGATGGTTTGTTCCACCACTTTAGCATCATATTCAATGATGACCCATACTTTTCTGTTCTGCTTACCATCTTGTGAAACATCCTGTTCAAAGAGCTTGTTGGCGTTGCCCTTCCCTTTTACAGCAACAATCAATGAGTCGGGAATGTTTTTAGATAAGAGATATTTTTTTACTTCCAAAGCTCTTTTCTCCGATAATATGTTCGAAATATCTTTTTCAGTTTTGTCGCTGTATCCGTAAATAAATATTTTCTTCAATGTAATGGTTGTATCATCAGGCTGTACATCATTTAAAATGGTTTGTGCTTGTGTAGTAAATTTATAATCATCGACCCCGAAATACACGTTTACACTTGTGGTATCACCTGCAAATGCAGTTGAAAAGAATAGTAATGATATGATTGACAACAAAACTCCTTTCATTTTAAGCATTTTTATAAATATGTTAAGTTAAGCAGGTTTCCGTATAAGAAACAGATAATTTTTTGGCAAAGCTTTCTTACTTTTAAATGTTTAAAAAATGAATGGCATGACATCTAAAATAATTCTTGTAGTTCTTTTTGTTGTATCCATGTTGTTGTTTTCATTTAGATATGATAAAAAAAAGAAAGTCTTGTTTTTTGGTGATTCGATCACGCAATTAGGAATGAATCCCGGTGGTTATATCAAAAGAATTGATTCTTTGATAAAAATGGAAGGATTGGATAATCAATATGAAACAATTGGCTCCGGTATCAGCGGTAATAAAGTGTATGATCTGTATTTAAGAATTGAAGAAGATGTATTGTCAAAATCACCGGATATTGTGGTAATCTATATTGGTGTGAATGATGTGTGGCATAAAACATCTGCAGGAACAGGAACTGATTACGATAAGTTTGGAAAATTTTATCAGGCAGTAGTAAGGAAATTAACTGATGCACATATTAAAGTAATTATTTGTACGCCTGCGGTAATTGGTGAAAAATTTGATAATACCAACATGCAGGATGGAGATATGAACTTATATAGTAACTGGATTAGAAATTTTGCAAACAACAATAATTTACCATTGGTTGATTTGAGAAAACTATTCATTGATTACAATAGTAAACACAATACTGCTAATGCAGATAGAGGTATCTTAACGGCTGATAGAGTTCATTTAAATGCAGCAGGCAATGAATTAGTAGCAGAAGAAATGTGGAAAGTGATTAAGGCGGTTAAATAGTTTCCAGTTGCAGGTTTAAGTTACTGGTATTTCGTGTATGAATAGTAACATCTAACAAACAACTTGCACCGAGCAACTACTATAACACTTTCGCCAAATAATAATTCTTCTTTCCTTTTTGAATTAAAATGTATTTATTCTGTAAAAGATCATGAGTATCGACTACTAACTTCTCGCTACCAACTTTTAACTTGTTTATTCCAATGCCACCTCCTTGCCACATTTTTCTTGCTTCGCCTTTACTTGAAAAAATTTGTGTATCGGCTAAAAGGCTTACCAGATCATAGCCTTCAGCCAATTGTTGCTTATTAATTTCAACAGTTGGCACACCTTCCATTACTTGTAATAATTGTTCTTCACTTAAACTTTTTAATATTTCTGCAGTATCATTACTGAATAAAATCTCACTTGCTTTTATGGCAAATTCGTAATCTTCCTGGCTATGAACAAAAGTAGTTACTTCCTGTGCCAATTTTTTTTGTAATGCTCTTTGATGAGGCGCTGTGTCATGTTCCGTCAATAAACTTTCAATTTCCTCTTTTGGTAGAAGTGTAAATATTTTGATCCATTTCTTCGCATCTTCATCACTTGCATTTAACCAGAACTGATAAAATTGATAAGGCGATGTTTTCTTGGCATCTAACCATACATTACCCTTTTCTGTTTTACCAAATTTACCACCATCGGCTTTGGTTATTAACGGACAAGTGAATGCAAATGCCTCTCCGCCTGCTTTTCGGCGAATCAATTCTGTTCCTGTTACAATATTGCCCCATTGATCACTACCACCCATTTGCAGTTTACAATTTTTATGTTTATACAACCAATAAAAATCATAGCCCTGCACTAATTGATAAGTAAATTCGGTAAAACTCATGCCTGTTTCACCTTCTAATCTTTTCTTCACACTGTCTTTTGCCATCATATAATTTACAGTGATATGTTTTCCTACATCACGAATAAAATGCAGGAAAGAAAGATCTTTAAACCAATCATAATTATTCACCATCTCAGCAGCATTGGGTTTGCTTGCATCAAAATTTAAAAACTTTTCTAATTGTTTTTTTACACAGTTTAAATTATGATTCAAAACTTCTTCACTCAATAAATTTCTTTCTTCACTCTTTCCGCTGGGGTCACCCACCATTCCGGTAGCGCCGCCAACCAATGCATAAGGTTTATGTCCGGCTTTTTGTAAATGCACCAATAATAAAATAGGCACCAAACTGCCAATATGTAAACTATCTGCCGTAGGGTCAAATCCAATATAGGCCGAAGTCATTTCTTTATTCAGTTGTTCTTCAGTTCCGGGCATGATGTCTTGTATCATCCCTCTCCAGCGTAATTCTTCAATAAAATGCATTAATACTAATTTCTTGCAAAAGTAATTACTTATGATGTACTAATTTCGCCACATGAAAATAGTTGGTATCGGCACCCGAATTATTAATTTTTTGATTGACACATTGATCGTTTTTGCTATTGCGTATGCAGTATTTAAAATTCGCAACTGGTATGTGTATTATTATCATGTAAAGTATTTCAACTTTGGCTATTTCTTTTTCTTCATCCTGTTTCTTTATTATACATTTTTTGAAGCGTTGTTTGCCCGAACACCCGGTAAGTGGATGAGTTATACTAAAGTAGTGAATGCAAAAAATAGTAAACCCTCTTTTGTGCAAATTTTGATACGCAGTATAATTAGAGTGACCATCATTGATATGTTCTTCTTTCCTTTTTTTGATAAAACCTTACACGATTATTTAAGTAAGACAGATGTGGTGGAAGTTTGATTATTTTTATATTGTCAAATAAAGTATCCATTTTTTTTTGCGGAAAAATTATCCAATGTTCCGGTTGTTTTTCTCAATAAAATTTCATCATATCCATTCACAATAAAGTCTTTCAAAATACCAACTTTTTCATAGCCTAATTTATAATACAAGTCTTGTGCTTTTTTATTGAATGATGAAACACAGATAAAAACATTCGGAGAAATAGTTGCAATTCTTTTTTCGGCAAATTCAATCAATGAAGTGCCAATGCCTTTGCCTCTTGCATCTGCCGCAACTGCGATGGTTTGAATATATCCTTTAAATGTCCCGGCCATTTGCAGAATAATGAATCCAAGTAGTGCGTCATTTTCAGTGGCAACATATATCTCTTTATAATTGCCATCAAATGCCTGTAAACAATGTGCATGATTTCTTTTTAATGTAATCCATGGTTCAGAACCGCACATGATGGCTGCACCTTTTTCAAAATAATAAGTATCTTTTGTTAAAGAAATATTCATTTAATTAAAATTAAGTAACTGTTTTTAATTTCCGTTTTCGCAATAGCAAAGTATTTTCATTCAGCTACATTTGCAACTGATAACATACAACATACAACATACAACTTTTTACAGTGGCAAAAATTGGTATTAATATAGCAACCGGAAGTTTACAACAGGCCGAGATGATTGTGGGTATTGATTTGGGTACCACCAACAGCTTGGTGGCCATTATTCATCCCGAAACAAAAAAACCGCTTGCATTAAAAGAACATAACAGCAGTTGTTTGGTGCCAAGTGTGGTTCATTTTGATTCTTTCGGCAACGCAACCGTAGGTGAGGAAGCTAAAAAATATTTAGAGACAGACCCTGCCAACACTATTTTTTCTGCTAAACGGTTGATGGGGAAAAGTTATAACGACATTAAACAAAATGCTTCTTTCTTCACTTATAAAGTGATTGATAATGATGATGAAAAGTTAGTAAAAGTGCAGGTGGGCAAACAGTTTTTTTCTCCTATCGACTTATCTTCTTTCATCTTAAAAGAATTGAAAGCAAGGGCTGAACATATTTTAAAAACGCCGGTAACAAAAGCGGTCATTACCGTTCCGGCATATTTTAATGATGCACAACGACAGGCAACAAGAGATGCGGGAAAATTAGCAGGATTAGATGTGATGAGAATTGTAAATGAGCCAACTGCTGCTGCATTGGCTTATGGTTTGGGTTTAGATAAAGAGAGTGAAAAAACAATTGCAGTATATGATTTGGGTGGCGGCACTTTTGATATTTCTATTTTAAAAATTACCAACGGAATTTTTGAAGTGTTGAGTACCAACGGTGATACTTATTTAGGAGGAGATGATTTTGACAGAACCATTGTTGAGTATTGGATGAATGAATTTGGTATTACCAATGATGAGTTACATCAAAACAAAGAACTATCTCAAGGGTTACGTTTGCGTGCAGAAGAAGCAAAAAAGCATTTAAGTTTTAATGATATTTTTTCTGTTGAGTTTAATGGAGATAATTTATCCATTTCAAAAAATAAATTCGAAGAATTAATTCAACCATTAATTGCAAAAACATTGGATTGTTGTAACAATGCTTTAAAAGATGCAAAACTGGATGTTAGTGAAATAGAAACAGTAGTGATGGTTGGCGGAAGTACAAGAGTGCCTTTAGTAAAAAAGTTTGTGAGTGAATTATTTAATCAACCCGTGCATGATGAAGTAAATCCTGATGAAGTGGTGGCTTTGGGCGCAGCAATACAAGCAGATATTTTAGCAGGAAACAATAAAGAATTTTTATTGTTGGATATAACACCATTGAGTTTAGGTATTGAAACAATGGGTGGTTTGATGGATGTATTGATTGCGCGTAATTCAAAAATTCCAACAAAAGTCGGCAGACAATACACCACACAAAAAGACGGACAAGGAAGCATGCGTATTTCTGTTTATCAGGGTGAAAGAGATCTGGTAAAAGATAATAGAAAGCTGGCTGAATTTAATTTAACCGGTATTCCCGGAATGCCTGCAGGTTTACCAAAAGTAGAAGTAAGTTTTTTAATTAATGCAGATGGAATATTGGTGGTAAAAGCCAAAGAATTAAGAAGTGAAGTAGAGCAAAGTATTGAAGTAAGACCACAATATGGACTAACGGATGAGGAAGTAGAAAAAATGTTATTGGAAAGCATTACCCATGCAAAAGATGATATTGCCATTCGTGCATTAGTAGAAGCAAAAACAGAAGGTGAACAGATATTGGAAATGACAGAAAAGTTTCTTACAAAAAATTCATCCATTATCAATAAAGATGAATTGATTGCTACAGCACAAGCTATGCAAAATTTGCAGTTGGCATTAACAATGAATGATAAGAATTTGATTCAAACAAAAATTGAAGAATTAAATGAAATTACCCGTCCGTTTGCAGAACGTGCTATGGATGCGGCTGTAAGCGGTGCTCTGAAAGGAAAGACGATTTAAAAATTGATTATTATTATTTGATTTGGAATTTTGCGCAGGATTTTTATCTTTGCAGCCCAATTTATTCACTTAAAGGAGGTATTTACAATGCTTATTATTGATTCAAAAGATTGCGAAAACATCGACAAGGCGCTCAAAAAGTACAAAAAGAAATTTGAGAAAAGCAAAACTTTGTTGAAGTTAAGAGAACGCCAAACGTTTACTAAACCATCGGTTAAACGTCGTGGTGAAGTATTAAAAGCAATCTACAAGCAACAATTAGCCAGCGGAAAAATAGAAGGATAATTTCTTTCTGTAACCAATATATTCAAGTAGTCTATCGTTAATAATTGTAGACTACTTTTTTTATGCGAGTATTTGAAGAATATCCCTCGTTGAAACCTTTTCTGCAATATCTGCAATTCGAGAAGCGTTATTCTCAGCATACCATCATAGCATATCAAAATGATCTGGAACAATTTTTTTCTTTCTTGATTACTGAATTCGATGCGCCTGAAATTACTGCCGTCAATTCATCTTTCATTCGCACATGGTTAGCTTCTTTAAAGAATGATGAGATGACTACCAAAAGTATTAATCGAAAAATATCTTCACTTAAATCCTTCTTTAAATATCAAATGAAAACAGGTGTTATTGCACAAACACCTATGTCAACAATTGTAATACCGAAAATGAGTAAACGGTTGCCTTCATTTGTAGAAGAAAAAGATATTGCTACATTAATCAGTCATGTTGAATTCAGTGATGATTGGAAAGGAAGAACAGAAAAATTAGTGGTGCAATTATTTTATAGTACCGGAATGCGTTTAAGTGAATTGATCAATTTAAAAGAATCGCAACTCGATGCATCTTACTCGCAAATAAAAGTTTTAGGTAAAGGAAATAAAGAAAGGATACTTCCGGTGAGTAAAGAATTTATGAATGAGTTGAAAAAATATATTGCCGAAAAACCTGTTTGTTTACCGGGAGTATATAATTTATTTGTAAATGAGAAAGGAAAACAGTTGCAGCCACGTGCGGTTTATGCGTTTGTAAAAAAATATCTTTCATTGGTTACTACTGTTGAAAAGAAAAGCCCGCATGTGCTGCGGCACAGTTTTGCTACACATTTAATGAACAACGGTGCAGACCTGAATGCAGTTAAAGAATTATTGGGTCATAGCAGTTTGGCAGCCACTCAAATCTATACGCACAATACCATTGAAAAGCTTAAAGAAGTGTTTAAAAAGGCACATCCTAAAGCATAATTTTAAGCCAATTTTATTATCTGAGTTGAATAGAAAAATATTTTTAAAATTTATGACGATTACTTTCTTTTTTTCAAACCAATTAGTTTAAATTAGTAGTCCCAAAGAGAAATTCAATTCGTAAAGAATTGCTTTTAAAAAAGTTCTTTCAAATATTATTATTTCACTTTTAAAACGTGAGTTGTTATGAACGTTAAAATTCAAACTGTGCACTTTGATGCAGATGTAAAATTGGTTGAGTATGTATCACGTAAATTAGAGAAGCTGAACACTTTTCATGATCGTATTGTGAAAGTGGATGTCTTCTTAAAATTAGATAATGTGGTACATAACATTAAAGACAAGGTAGCTGAGATCAGAGTGCATGTTCCAAGGCATGAATTCTTTGTAAAAGCCTCATCCAAATCCTTCGAAGAATCATTTGACACCGCATTGGAATCTATCGCATCACAAATAAAACGTAAAAAACAAAAGCTTGCCGCTTAAAAAATTAGTCCTGCTAAAAACGAGCAGGACTTTTTTATTTCTGTGAAAACTGATTGAATAATATTTGAAAATGCATCGTCTATTTTTACTTTTAATGATAAGAAAGAAAGATTTACTTGCCCAATAATGCACCTTTTACACATTCATGATAAAAAAATTTCTTTTATCGATATTGTAGAACCCTTATCACAGAAGGGTTTTAGACATTTATGTAAACTATTTATAAACAGTTTAAATTTTTCTTTTCAAGAATTTTGTTGAAATCAGTTTTCCATTACCTTTGCCATCCCGAAAAACGGGGGTAGTTCTTTTATTGTATGCCGAAGTAGCTCAGTTGGTAGAGCAGCTGATTTGTAATCAGCAGGTCGTGGGTTCGACTCCCTTCTTCGGCTCAGTGCATGAATTGATTCGATCAATTGATGTTAGGGGGCAGTTTCCAGAGCGGCCAAATGGAACAGACTGTAAATCTGTCGTCTTTCGACTTCGGTGGTTCGAATCCACCACTGCCCACAGCTCTTTGAATTTCAAATGAAAATTTGAAATTATTGCGGAAGTAGCTCATTTGGTAGAGCGATAGCCTTCCAAGCTATAGGTGGCGAGTTCGAGCCTCGTCTTCCGCTCAGTTTAAGTTGTCGATGAGAGATGACGGATGACAGTTAGTTTACTGTCAACTAACAACGGTCAACTGTCAATCTTTTTTTTGACAAGCCGTTGTAGCTCAGTGGTAGAGCACTTCCTTGGTAAGGAAGAGGTCGTGAGTTCAATTCTCATCAACGGCTCAACTGTTTGAAAGAACAGTATATAAAAAAGTAAAAGCTATGGTCGATGGACTCAGTGGTCTATTGACAGCAATTATAAACACTATAAAAAACGATAAAGATGTCTAAAGAGACTTTCAAGAGGGAGAAACCTCACGTAAACGTTGGTACCATTGGCCACGTTGACCATGGTAAAACAACATTAACAGCAGCTATTACCATGATCCTATCTAAAAAAGGTATGGGTAATGTTGCTAAGAAGTATGATGAAATTGATGGTGCTCCTGAAGAAAGAGAGCGTGGTATTACTATTAATACTGCTCACGTGGAGTATCAAACAGCTAATCGTCACTATGCGCACGTTGACTGTCCTGGTCACGCCGATTATGTAAAGAACATGATCACAGGTGCTGCACAAATGGATGGTGCTATCTTAGTAGTTGCGGCTACAGATGGTCCGATGCCTCAAACAAAAGAACATATTTTGTTAGCTCGTCAGGTAGGTGTACCTCGTATTGTGGTATTCATGAACAAAGTTGACTTAGTTGATGATCCTGAATTATTGGAATTAGTAGAAATGGAAATTCGTGAGTTATTAACTTCTTATGGATTTGATGGCGACAACACTCCAATCATCCAGGGTTCTGCAACAGGTGCAATGGCAGAAGATCCAAAATGGGTTGCGAAAATCGACGAATTAATGGAAGCAGTTGATACTTACATTCCATTGCCTCCTCGCCCTGTTGATCAACCATTCTTGATGAGTGTGGAAGACGTATTCTCTATCACTGGTCGTGGTACAGTTGCTACCGGTCGTATCGAAAGAGGTCGTATCAAAGTGGGTGAAGCAATTGAAATTGTAGGTTTAATGGAAGCTCCTTTGAACTCAACTGTAACAGGTGTTGAAATGTTCAAAAAATTATTGGACGAAGGCGAAGCTGGTGATAACGCAGGTTTATTATTACGCGGTATTGAAAAATCTCAAATCCGTCGTGGTATGGTACTTTGCAAACCAGGTTCAATTACTCCGCATACAGAATTTAAGGGCGAAGTGTATGTATTGAGTAAAGAAGAAGGTGGACGTCATACTCCATTCTTTAACAAATACCGTCCTCAATTCTATTTCCGTACAACAGACGTTACAGGTGAAGTTTCTTTACCAGAAGGAACAGAAATGGTAATGCCTGGTGATAATATCAATTTACAAGTGAAATTGATTCAACCAATCGCAATGGAAAAAGGTTTGAAATTTGCGATTCGTGAAGGTGGTAGAACTGTAGGTGCAGGTCAGGTTACTGAAATCTTAAAATAAGCCTTCAGCTTTTGGCTAAAGGTTTTGCAAACAGAGATATTTTCTTATGTTTGTAACATATTCTAAAAGCTGTTTCGGTAAAACGGAATAGCTTTTAGCTTTCTACGGGCATGGTGCAACGGTAGCATACGGGTCTCCAAAACCTTTGATCTGGGTTCGAATCCTAGTGCCCGTGCAATTGGAATTTTTATTTTGAATTGCTAATTTGAATTTGATGAACAAAATCTCAACTTATTTTAAAGAAAGTTACCACGAGTTGGTAGAAAAAGTTAGTTGGCCAACATGGTTACAATTGCAGCAAAGTACTGTAATTGTTCTGGTAGCAACTGTATTGATTACTGCAATGATCTGGATAATGGATCTGGGCAGCAATCAATTGTTGAAATTAATTTACTCACTATTTAAGCATTAATAATGGAAGAGGTTTTACAACAGCAGGAAACGAAGTGGTATGTGCTTCGGGTAGTGAGTGGCAAAGAACGCAAAGTGAAAGAATATCTGGATAAAGATATTGCTCGCAGCGGTTGGACTGAAGTGATCAAGCAAGTATTTCTTCCAATGGAAAAAGTATATAAAGTGCAGAACGGAAAAAAAGTGATGCGTGAAAAAAATTATTTTCCCGGTTATGTGATGATGGAAGTGTTGGATGGAAAATTAAATGATGATATGGTACAACACATCAGCAACATCAGTAATGTAATGCATTTTTTAACCGATGGAAAAGGTTCGAAAGGAAATATTATTTCATTGCGTAAAGCAGAAGTAAATAAAATGTTGGGTAAGGTTGATGAAATGAATGATCAGGGTGTTACAATGAGTGAACCATTTATTGTTGGTGAAACCATCAAAATCATAGAAGGACCTTTCAACGACTTTAATGGTGTTATTGAAGAAGTAAATGATGAGAAGAAAAAATTAAAAGTTACTGTAAAGATATTTGGTCGTTCAACGCCTGTAGAATTGAATTACATGCAGGTAGAAAAATTAAATTAATTCATTTTTTAATAATGGTACTAAAAAATCCCGCCATTGGCGGGATTTTTTGTTGGCTAATTCAGATAAACTCTATACCTTTGCCGTCCCAAAAAGTTCTTTAGATAAAGAATGATTGATCTTGGGAGTTACATTCAGTTGTAACGCTATCACCAATTAAATCGTAAAAAATGGCAAAAGAAATCTCCGGCTTCGTGAAGCTGCAGGTGAAAGGCGGTCAAGCCAATCCTGCGCCTCCGGTTGGCCCAGCACTCGGTTCAAAGGGTGTGAACATCATGGAGTTCTGCAAACAATTCAATGCAAGAACTCAAGATAAAATGGGAAAAGTTGTTCCCGTTATTATCACAGTTTATTCTGACAAATCTTTCGATTTTGTTCTCAAAACTGCTCCTGCTGCTGTTCAATTAATGGACGCCGCAAAAATTCAAAAAGGTAGTAAAGAAAGTAACCGTGCTAAAGTAGGCAAAGTAACTTGGGCTCAGGTTGAGGCTATTGCAAAAGATAAAATGCCTGACTTGAATTGCTTTAAGTTAGAAAGCGCTATGAGTATGGTTGCCGGTACTGCACGCAGTATGGGATTAACAGTTGAAGGAAAAGCTCCTTGGGAAAATTAATTTATTCACCTTAAATTTTTTAAATCATGTCATTGACTAAAAAAAGAAAAGCAGTAGAAGGCAAGGTGGATAAGAACAAACATTATTCCCTCAAAGAAGCCGCTACATTGGTAAAAGAAGTGAACTGTACAAAATTTGACAGTTCAGTTGATTTGCATATTCGTTTAGGAGTTGATCCTAAAAAAGCTGACCAACAAGTTCGTGGTACTGTAAGTTTACCTCATGGTACAGGTAAAACAAAAAAAGTATTGGTGTTGTGTACACCCGATAAAGAAGCAGCTGCAAAAGATGCAGGTGCTGATTTTGTTGGCTTGGACGAATTCATAAAAAAGATTGAAGAAGGTTGGGTTGATGTAGATGTTATTATTGCTACACCATCAGTAATGCCAAAAATCGGTAAATTAGGTAAAGTGTTAGGTCCGCGTAACTTAATGCCGAATCCTAAAACAGGAACAGTAACCAATGATGTTGCTGCTGCTGTTAATGAAGTAAAAGGTGGTAAGATTGCATTCAAAGTTGACAAAGCAGGTATTGTTCATGCATCTATTGGTCGCGTATCTTTCGCAGCTGATAAAATTGCAGAGAACAGTGCTGAATTGATCAATGCCATCAATAAATTAAAACCCTCATCAGCAAAAGGTATTTACTTAAAATCAGTAAGTATCGCAAGCTCTATGAGTCCGGGTATCACATTAGACACTAAAGCATTATCTAACTAATCCTGTGGATTCTGTAAAAAGAAAATGAAACAGGTTTATTAAAAACATTAGTTATGACTAAAGAACAAAAAAATGAAGTGATAGAAGTTCTCAAAGAGAAATTCTCACAATACAATAATTTCTATGTTACAGATACTGAATCTTTAACAGTGGCGCAAGTAACAAAACTTCGTCATGCTTGTTTTGATAAGCAAGTAGAAATGAAAGTGGCAAAGAATACTTTGATCAAAAAAGCATTGGAAGCCATCGACGCAGAAAAATATTCAGGCGTTTACAATTCATTGAATAACGTAACTGCTTTAATGTTCTCTGAAAATCCGAAAGAACCTGCTCTGATCATTTCTTCTTTCCGTAAACAAAGCAATACTGAAAAACCGGTATTGAAAGCGGCTTTTATCAATGGCGATATTTATGCCGGCGATAATAACTTGAAAGCACTTACACAAATCAAAACTAAAAATGAATTGATTGGTGAAGTGATTGGATTATTACAATCTCCTGCAAAACGTGTATTGGCTGCATTATTGCACCATCATGAAAAACAAGCGGGTGCTGTTGCTGAATAATTTTGTATAGAAAATTTCTATAGATAATAAGCCCTGGCCAGACGGGCATTAAACTAAAGGCATATTCATTAACCATCCGCCGGAGATAAAACGATGAAGGCGGTTAAAAAGTAAAAATATGGCAGACGTAAAAACATTAGCCGAACAATTAGTAGGCTTAACAGTAAAAGAAGTTCAAGAGTTAGCAGATGTATTGAAAACTCAATACGGTATTGAACCAGCTGCTGCTGCAGTAGTTGTTGCTGCAGGTGGTGATGGTGGCAGCGCTGCTGCTGCTGAAGAAAAAACATCTTTTGATGTTATATTAAAAAGCGGTGGTGCAAGCAAATTGAACGTTGTTAAAATCGTAAAAGAATTAACAGGTCTTGGTTTGAAAGAAGCAAAAGACTTAGTGGATGGCGCACCAAAAGCAGTAAAAGAAGGTATCTCTAAAGCTGAAGCTGATGAATTAGCAGCTAAATTAAAAGATGCCGGTGCTGATGTTGAAATCAAATAATTTCAATAACAATACTTTAAAAATAAATCCCGCATTTGCGGGATTTATTTTTTTATGTCTATGACTAATGCGTTATAGTTTGAAAGCTAATCCTGCATTCAAAATATATTTACCATAACCTGCTTCAATAAACAAACCTGCTTTTTTAGCAACATAAAAATTTGCACCCAAACTTATTTGATAAGCAAAATCAGACGGATTACTGGTAAAGTTTATTTTATTTCCACTTGGATCGGTATAATTTTCATTCCAAATATTGATGCCTATTGCTGTTCTGATAAAAGGTGCAACTACTTTTCCGGTAACAGGAATATATCTTACAAAATCTAACATTACGGCAGTGTTATTTAATGAACCGGTGAATGAAGGTGATGAACTTGAATAAGAATAGTAAGGTGCGTTTACCATGCCATTTGTAATTAATAAACCAATTGCCATTGCTCTGTTAAATTGATAATCGACAGAGCCAATCAATGGTCCTGTTTGTGTTGCTGTTCCCGGATAATAATAATATGTACTTGCAAATTGATTTTTATCCAAGTTAGGAAAACCATAACCTAAAGAAATATTGACTGAGGGTTTGAATGAATAATCAGCATCTTTCTTTTGATTATTTCCTCTTGGATATCTTGGATAAGCTCGCATACCATATCCGAATCCAGGTCCAACCCTAATTCCAATTTGTGCATCAACAGCAGAGGAGTACAATAATATTATTAAAATACCGTATATTTTCTTATTCATAGTTTTGCATTTTTACAATCTTTAGATGTAAGAAATTGCCGGATAGTTTAGCTGCAAATCCTTAATCTTTTGTTATTATAAAAGCTTAAATCAGGGTTTATCCACAGATAAATTTGGCCTAAAATTTGTTTTTGGGTTTCGACATGTATTCCCTACTTTTGCAGTCCTTTATTTTAAGGCTAATTAGCAGCAGGTAGTTCGGTCGTGGCCACGTTCCCGTTCTGCCTCATTTTCAAGAGTGTTGGAATCTGTAGTTCCTGCTCTTATTTCATAGCATAAACCGGTTTTAACAACATTATGTCAACAACAACATTGCACAACAGGGTCAGCTTTGGTAAGACAAAACACTTGGCTGAAACTCCTGACCTACTAGACATCCAGTTACAATCTTTCAGAGAGTTCTTTCAATTAGAAACTACGCCTGATAAGCGTAACAACGAAGGATTGTTCCGAGTGTTTAAAGATAATTTTCCGATTACTGATACGCGTAACATTTTCGTGTTAGAGTTTTTGGATTATTTTATTGATCCGCCACGCTATACTATTGAAGAATGTATGGAACGCGGATTAACCTATGCTGTTCCGCTTAAAGCAAAATTGCGTTTAAGTTGTAATGATGAAGAGCATGTGGATTTCCAAACTATTGTACAGGATGTTTTCTTAGGAAACATTCCTTACATGACCCCACGCGGAACTTTTGTAATTAATGGTGCAGAGCGTGTGGTGGTTTCTCAATTACATCGTTCACCCGGTGTATTCTTCGGTCAATCAATTCATCCAAACGGGACAAAGATTTATTCTGCAAGAGTAATTCCTTTTAAAGGTGCGTGGATGGAATTTGCAACAGACATTAATAATGTAATGTATGCTTATATTGATCGTAAGAAAAAATTCCCTGTAACTACATTATTGCGTTCAATAGGTTTTGAAACTGATAAAGACATTCTTGAATTATTCGGAATGGCTGATGAAGTAAAAGCCGATAAAAAAGAATTAAAAAAGCATATTGGTAAAAAATTAGCTGCTCGTGTTTTAAGAACTTGGGTGGAAGATTTTGTGGATGAAGATACCGGTGAAGTGGTAAGTATCGAGCGTAACGAAATTGTAATGGAACGCGATACAGTTTTAGATGAAGCAGGTATTGACACTATTATTGAAATGGAAGTGAAGAGTGTATTCATCCAAAAAGAAGATGTGGGTGGTGATTATGCTATTATTTATAACACATTAAATAAAGATACTTCAAACAGTGAATTGGAAGCGGTGCAACATATCTATCGCCAATTACGTGGTGCTGATGCTCCGGATAATGAAACTGCACGTGGTATCATTGATAAATTATTCTTCTCCGATAAACGTTACGATTTAGGAGAAGTAGGTCGTTATAAAATCAACCGTAAATTAGATTTGGAATATCCTTTAACTAAAAAAGTATTAACCAAACAAGATATTATCGAGATCATTAAATATTTAGTTCGCTTAACCAATGCGAAAGCTGAAATTGATGATATTGATCATTTGAGTAATCGTCGTGTAAGAACAGTAGGTGAACAATTATATGCTCAATTTGGTGTTGGTTTAGCGAGAATGGCAAGAACGATTCGTGAAAGAATGAACGTTCGTGATAATGAAGTATTTACCCCAGTTGATTTGATCAATGCAAGAACTTTATCTTCTGTGATCAATTCATTCTTTGGAACATCGCAATTATCTCAATTCTTAGATCAAACAAATCCATTATCTGAAATTACACATAAGCGTCGTATTTCTGCGTTAGGACCCGGCGGTTTAAGCAGAGAGCGTGCAGGTTTTGAAGTACGTGACGTACATTATTCTCACTATGGTCGTTTGTGTACTATTGAAACACCGGAAGGACCAAACATTGGTTTGATTTCAACTTTGTGTGTGCATGCAAAGATCAATGATATGGGCTTTATTGAAACACCATATCATAAAGTAGATGGTGGTCATGTTGATTTAAAAGAATTAACTTTCTTAAGTGCAGAAGAAGAAGATACTGCAAAAATTGCACAAGCAAATTCACCATTGGATGCGAAAGGAAATTTTGCTGAAGACAGAATTGTTTCTCGTCAAACAGGTGATTTCCCGATATTAGAAAAGAGCGAAGTAGAATACATGGATGTGGCACCTAACCAAATTGTTGGATTGAGTGCTTCATTGATTCCTTTCTTAGAACATGATGATGCGAACCGTGCATTGATGGGATCAAACATGCAACGTCAGGCAGTTCCGTTAATTCGTCCGCAAGTTCCTGTTGTAGGAACCGGTTTGGAAGGAAAAGCTGCACGTGATGCACGTATTCAAATTCACGCTGATGGTAATGGTGTAGTAGAGTTTGTTGATGCAAATGAAATTCATATTCGTTACGATAGAAATGATGCAGAACGTTTGATTAGTTTTAATGATGACTTACAAGTGTATAAACTAACTAAGTTCATTAAAACAAACCAGGCAACTTGTATCAATTTAAATCCGGCTGTTAAGAAAGGACAAAAAGTGAAGAGAGGTGATTTCTTAACTGAAGGCTATGCAACAAAAGATGGCGAATTAGCATTGGGAAGAAACTTACAAGTGGCATTCATGCCATGGAAAGGTTACAACTTTGAAGATGCGATCGTTATCAACGAAAAAGTTGTTCGTGAAGATTTATTTACTTCAGTTCATATTGATGAATACGAATTAGAAGTACGTGATACTAAATTAGGTGAAGAAGAATTAACACCGGATATTCCGAATGTTTCTGAAGAAGCAACAAAAGATTTGGATGAAAATGGTATCATCAGAATTGGTGCAACTATTAAAGAAGGTGACATATTAATTGGTAAGATCACTCCAAAAGGTGAATCAGATCCTACACCGGAAGAAAAATTATTGCGTGCCATCTTTGGTGATAAAGCAGGTGATGCAAAAGATGCTTCATTAAAAGCACCAAACGGAACAGAAGGTGTAGTGATTGATAAAAAACTATTCCAACGTGCCAAGAAAGATAAGAATGGTAAGATCCGTGAAAAAGCACAATTGGAAAAAGTTGAGAAAGTACATCAACAAAATGTAGAAGAGATTAAAGAACAATTATTAAGCAAATTGCAAATATTGTTGAAAGATCATGCTTCTGCTGGTGTTGGGAATAATTTTGGTGAAATGTTGATTGGCAAAGGTGCTAAGTTTAATCAAAAGAATTTAGCAGCTATCGATTATCAAAATGTAAATCCTTTGGGATGGACAGGAGATAAAAAAACAGATGATTCCATTAATACTTTATTACACAACTACAGTATCAAGTACAACGAAGAGTTGGGAAGATACAAGAGAGAGAAATTCAACATCTCTATTGGTGATGAATTACCTGCAGGCGTATTGAAATTAGCCAAAGTATATCTTGCTGTAAAACGTAAGTTGAAAGTAGGAGATAAGATGGCGGGTCGTCATGGTAATAAAGGTATCGTTGCTAAAATTGTTCGCGCAGAAGATATGCCATTCATGGAAGATGGAACACCGGTTGATATTGTATTGAATCCATTGGGTGTGCCTTCACGTATGAACCTTGGGCAGATTTATGAAACGATCTTAGGTTGGGCCGGAACTAAAATGGGCGTTCGTTTTGCAACACCAATTTTTGATGGTGCAACAACAACCGAAATTGAAGAATATTGTAAGAAAGCAGAAATTCCTATGAACGGTCATACTTATTTGTATGATGGTGAAACCGGAGAACGTTTTGATCAGAAAGCAACAGTGGGTGTTATCTATATCATTAAATTACATCACATGGTGGATGATAAGATGCATGCACGTTCTATCGGACCATACAGCTTAATTACACAACAACCTTTAGGTGGTAAGGCTCAGTTTGGTGGACAACGTTTTGGTGAAATGGAAGTTTGGGCATTGGAAGCTTATGGTGCTGCTAACATTTTACAAGAATTGTTGACATTGAAATCGGATGATATTATTGGTCGTGCAAAAACTTATGAAGCAATTGTAAAAGGCGATAATATTCCTAAAGCCGGTATACCTGAATCATTCAATGTATTGGTACATGAATTAAGAGGTTTAGGATTGGATCTGAAATTTGAATAAGATTCATTCTCTTACATAATCAAAGCCATTCGTTTAATTACGAATGGCTTTTTTATTTATATAATTCAGGATTGGATTAATTGTTTATTCCTTACTCTCTACAATTGTTCCATAATCCACCAATAATTCTTCACCGCATTTAATATCAACAATTGCTTCAAATTGTTCGCCATCATTAATAGAGATTACATTGGGTATATCGGAATGATTGAGATAAATCACTAAGTCAACTAATTTAAAACCATAATCCGGAATAAAATAATTGCCTTCATCAAATAAGCAATGATTCTCAATTAAATCTTTAGAATGTTGAGGCAATGCATTCACTTCTTCTTTAGAAACCCGGATCCATTCACCAATACCTTTAGAGAAAATATCTTTTGTTCCTTTTGGAATATCTCTAATGGCAAATACGCCAATACCATGAAGTGGCGAAGGTTTGATCATAACATAAGTATGATTACTTAATTCTGATAATAATTCAGCTTTTGTCATGCAACTAAGATAATCTTAGTTTTTGTTTTCATCATTCACCAAAGAAAATATTTATATTGGCAGTATCAATTACTTTTTTATGCGAGCCATACTTATTATCATCAGCTTTCTTTTTTCTGTAACCACGAATGCACAGGTAAAAGAATATTATTTATTAGTGGGTACTTATACTACCGATATTCATGTGTATAAATTTAGTGTAGTGAACGGTAATGCAACATTCGTTAGTAAATTTTCGGGCATTGAAAGTCCTTCTTACTTAGCATTAACCAAAGATGGAAAAAGAGTGTATGCTGTTAGCGAAAATGCAAAAGAGAAATTAGGATCCGTAGCTTCGTTCAGTTTTGATAAAATTAAAGGTAATCTTCAATTGATTAATCAAACACCCACTAACGGAGATGGACCATGTTATGTTGATGTTGATTCAAGCGGTAAAAATGTTGTGGTGGCTAATTACAATGGAGGTAATTTAAGTTCATTCAAAACCAATGCCGATGGTAGTTTGCAGCCGGCAGCACAAACCATCGACCACCAGGGATATAGTATTAATGTGGTTCGTCAATCAAAACCGCATGTGCATTGTGCTGTTTTTTCTCCCGATCAGAAATATGTTTTCACCAATGATTTAGGAACAGATAAAATTTATCAATATCCATTTAGTGCAGATAAGCCACAACCATTAAATGAAGAAGATGTAGTTACAACGGATATGGAAGATGGGAGCGGACCAAGACATATTGCTTTTCATCCCAATAAAAAATTTGCGTATGTGATTAATGAGTTAAGCGGAAAAGTAAATGCCTATCAATACAATGAAGGAAAATTAATAGAGATACAAACCATTGAATCGGATAATACAGGTGGCAAAGAAGATAAAGGAAGTGCGGATATTCATATTACACCGAACGGACAATATTTATATACCACTAACAGAGCCAAAGCCAATGATATCGCTATTTACAGAGTGCAATCAAATGGTACATTGGTTTTGATTGGTCATCAGTCTGCTTTAGGAATTCATCCAAGAAATTTTGCAATTGATCCTACCGGAAAATATTTATTGGTTGCCAATCGTGATACGAATAATATAGTTGTCTTCACCATTATTAAAGCAACAGGTTTTTTAGAACCTAACGGGCAAGTGATTCAATTAGAGAAACCTGTTTGTTTGAAATTTACTTCGATGAATTAGATGTGATGAGTTATAAATGATGAGTTAGAACAACTCATCTTTATAACTCATCATTTAGTCAAGAGCCATTCTTTAAAGTCGTTGAAAGAAGCATTCATGCGAATGCTTTTCTTTTCTGCTGATAATAAATGTTGCACTTGCTGAGGAAAATCGATTGATTGGCCAGTAGCATCTTCCACTGTATCAGGAAATTTTACCGGATGGGCTGTTTCTAAAATAAAGCCTTTATCATTATTATTTTTTAAATACTCACTCAATGCATGATAAGCAACTGCGCCATGGGGATCTAAAGTATAATGATATTGTTGATATACTTTCTGAATAGTTTCTGCGGTAGTTACGTCATCAACACTCATACTGCTCATTTTATTTTTTAATGAACCGAATTGTTGATGGAATAATTCCATGATACGAATAAAATTACTCGGATTTCCAACATCCATAGCATTTGAAATGGTTGCTATTGCTGGCTTTGGTATGTATTGTTCTGTTTGCAAGTATTTTGGAATAATATCATTGGCATTACATGCTGCAATAAAATGTTTAACAGGTAAACCGGAAACATGTGCTAATATTCCCGCACAAATATTTCCAAAATTGCCACTTGGTACAGAGATGACTGGTGCTTCATTTTCTTGCCATTGTTGATAAGCAAAGAAATAATATAATTGTTGCGGTAACCACCTTGCAATGTTGATAGAATTGGCAGATGTTAAATTTATTTTTTGATGAAGATCATCGTCCATGAATGCTTGTTTGACAATTGCCTGACAATCATCAAATGTTCCGTTCACTTCTAAAGCTGTGATGTTTTGTCCGAGTGCAGTTAATTGTAATTCCTGAATTTTACTCACTTTTCCTGATGGATATAAAATAATTACATCAACACCCTCTACTCCTAAAAAGCCATTAGCTACTGCACCACCTGTATCGCCTGATGTTGCAACTAATACAGTTGTTTTATGATAAGCATTCCGATTAAAGTATCCCAAACATCTGCTCATGAATCTTGCACCAACATCTTTGAATGCCAATGTTGGTCCATGAAATAATTCAAGCGAAAAAATATTTTCAGTAATTTTTACTAAAGGAAAATCAAAGTTGATAGTTTCATTGATGATCTTCTGTAAATCAGCATCGGCAATGGTTTCACCAACATAAGGTTTCATGACTGTAAAACCAATTTCTTCTTTAGAATACTGATTAATGTTTTCTATAAAACCATTTGGTAATTGCGGAATATTCTCAGGAAAATATAAACCCTTATCAGGAGCTTGTCCGCGTAATGCAGCTTCCGCAAAATTAACTTTCGGTGAGTTATGATTTAAACTATAATAATTCATACCCCCAACCCCTAAAGGGGAGTATTGAAAGTTGCTATTGAAAATATGTTTCATAAGTTTATGCATCCCCTTTAGGGGTTAGGGGTAAAGTTTTACACCTTGTTGATTAATGGTTGTTACATGTGTATGATATGCCAAGCCAATATTATCATACACTTCTTTCATTGTAACTTCTACAGCCTTTGCTGTAACTGCATTTTGACTGAGCATAAAAATAGAAGGACCTGAGCCTGAAATGCCACCTCCCAATGCGCCGGCTTCTTTGCACTTCTTTTTTACTTCATCAAAACCGGGAATTAAAATACTGCGAACAGGTTCAATGATCACATCTTCCAAACTCCTGCCGATCAATTCATAATCGTGTTTGATAAATCCTGCAACCAATCCTGCAATATTTCCCCATTGTTTAATAGCATCTTTTAATAATACGCGTTGTTTTAAAATTTGTCTTGCATCAGCTGTTCTTACTTCAATTTGCGGATGCACCACCGTTACATGTAATTGAGGTGCATCAATACTAACAATATCTAAGGGAAAAATAGAACGTATTAAAGTAACACCACCATAAATGGCCGGAGCAATATTATCTGCATGTTTAACACCGCTTGCTACTTTCTCGCCAAACATAGCGAAGCGAACTAGATCTTCTTTTGTGAAGCGATTGCCCAATAAATAATTTGCTGCAACTACAGCTCCTGCAGCACTTGCAGCACTTGAGCCGATACCACTTCCGGGCTTAATATTTTTTTTGCTGATGAGTTGAAAACCTTTGATATCAGGTGTTTCATCGAGTAATGCCAATAATGCAGCACCGGAAACATTTTTTTCTGCTTCGAGTGGTAAATTATATTCATCATCATTAATGATCGTTACACCTTTTTCATTACTCAATGAAATAGTGAATTCATCATTCGGATCATTCAATGCAAAACCCAAAATATCAAAACCGCAAACGATGTTTGCAACTGTTGCAGGACTGAGAACTTTTATTTGATTCATCTTGCTACTCTTATAATATCAGCAAATACACCACTTGCAGTTACATCAGCACCGGCACCGGCACCTTTTACCACTAATGGTTGTTCTGGATAACGCTGTGTGTAAAATAAAACAATATTATCTTTTCCATACAAATGATAGAAATCAGAGTTAGCAGGAATATGTTGTAAACCAACAGCCGCTTTGCCATTTTCAAAACTGGCAACAAATTTTAATTTACAATTTTCTCTGGCAGCAGCATCATACAACGATTTGAAATGTGCTTCATGTTTTTCCATCTCTTTATAAAAATCTGCTACGCTACCATCAAAGCATGA
The DNA here is from genome assembly GCA_903881425.1 of uncultured Chitinophagaceae bacterium. Taxonomy (GTDB): domain Bacteria; phylum Bacteroidota; class Bacteroidia; order Chitinophagales; family Chitinophagaceae; genus CAILAF01. Next base: position 30,690 of record CAIRTF010000039.1, read on the forward strand.
GGCCGGCAAAAAACTATTATTGGTGATATCTTCCATTTCAATTTTTTCTCCTGCTTCTCGTGCCAATATCATAATCTTTCGCATTACATCTGTTCCGCCTAAATCTAATCTTGGATCCGGTTCAGTATAACCTTCATCCTGTGCTTGTTTCACCACATGTGCAAATGGTTTTGTTCCATCATAATTATTAAAAACAAAATTCAATGTACCGGATAATACTGCTTGTATTTTATTTATTTTATCACCACTTTTAATTAAATCATTCAAAGTTCCGATTACTGGTAAACCTGCACCTACATTGGTTTCGAAGAGATAAGGTACATTGAATTCTTTTGATAATGATTTTAAGTATTGATAATTATTAAACATGGAAGAAGCAGCAATTTTATTGCAGGCAACAACAGAAATACTTTTTGCCAATAGTTTGTGATAGATATTGGCAACATCAGCATTTGCTGTAACATCTACAAATACACTGTTGCGTAAATTTTTTGCAATGATAGTGTCTGTGAAAATTTCTAAATTCATTGTTTCACTACTGAGCAGGGTTTCTTTCCAATTATTTAAATCAATTTCATTTCCATTGTCAACAAACAACATTTTTTTACTGGTGGCAATGCCTGTAACACGAACTTGCAAATTCAAATGTTGTAATAAATAATCTTGTTGTTGTTTTATTTGAGCAATTAATTTACTGCCCACATTGCCCGCACCTACAATAAATACATTGAGTTGTTTATAAGAAGATTCAAAGAATGCTTCATGTAAAACATTCACTGCTTTTTTAATATCACTATACGATACAACAGCAGAAATATTTCTTTCAGATGAACCCTGAGAGATGGCTCTGATGTTTACACCATTTCTTCCCAATGCATTAAACATACGGCCTGCAATACCGGTATGACTTTTCATTTTATCACCCACTAATGCGATGATAGATAAATCATCTTCTACTTTTAATGGTTCAACTTTTCCTGTTTTGATTTCATATTCAAAAGCTTCATCTACTGCTTTCTTTGCTTTTGTTGCATGTACGGTATTCACACCAACACAAATGGAATGCTCTGATGAGCTTTGTGTAATAAGTATCACATTCACTTGTTCATTTGCCAATGCCTCAAATAACCTTTTTGAAAATCCGGGAATACCAATCATACCACTTCCTTCTAAACTCAATAATGAAATATGATTGATGCTTGAAATACCGGTAATAATATCCTGACCATGTTGCACATTTTCTTCAATCAATGTTCCAAATGCAGTTGGCTCAAAAGTATTTTTTACCCAAATGCGAATCCCTTTCTGCATGGCAGGTTGAATGGTTGGCGGATAAATTACTTTTGCGCCGAAATGAGATAATTCCATTGCTTCGCGATAAGAAATATATTGAATGGTTCTTGCATTGCTTACCCAGCGTGGATCTGCGGTCATCATGCCTGTTACGTCGGTCCATATTTCTAAATCTTCCGCATCTAAAGCAGCTGCGTAAATCGATGCAGTATAATCCGATCCGCCTCTTCCCAATGTGGTAGTATGGTTTTCAGAATCGCTTGCAATAAAACCCGGTGCAATGAATAAAGTATTGGCAGAAGATTTTATTTTTTGTTGAATGAGTTGATTGGTTTTTTCGAAATCAACTGTTGCAAAACCAAAGTTGGAATTTGTTTTGATTACTTCTCTTGAATCGATCCAATCATGTTTTACATTCAATGATTGTAGATAATAAGAAATGATTTTTGAGGAGAGTAATTCACCAAAACTTACAATGCCGTCTTTTGTTCGGGCTGATAATTCTTTCAATCTATATACACCTTCACATATATCTTCCAGTTCATTAAAATGTTGTTTGATGGCACTTAAGCAACTGCTTTGCGAAGTAACAGGTAATAAAGATTTTACTGTATCCATATGTTTCTTCTCTAAAGCAATCAATTCATCTTTATATAATTCTTTTCCTGCTGCAGCTAAAGTCCCTGCATGAATTAATTGATCCGTTACACCACTTAATGCAGAAACCACCACTACTATATTTTTATATGTTAAACTTTGAAAGATGTCTGTCACCTTTTTAATATTTTGTGCATTGGCTACAGAGGATCCTCCGAATTTTAAAACCTTCATAATTTTATTTTGTGCTTGATATAAATAATAAATTGATTTTCTTTGATAACAGCAATAAGCCCGAATAGTGATATGAAATTGTTTAACCCTTTACAGGGTTGTAATAGTTGTGGTAATAGTAATGGCAGTAAACAAAGCAGTAATTGCTGAGTTGAAAGATGATATGTTAGTATTTTTTGCCATTGATTAAAGTAGTGCTAAGGTAAGGTAATATTAGGTAGACTGTCTAATATTTTTTGTAATTTTCGTGCTTATTTAATAATTGCCTTCCTTTTTTAATTTTCTTTTAAAAGAATTAGTATGTCCGGTTCAGTGAATTTACAAACATTTAAAAATCTTGTTGGGGTTAAATTTCAATTATATAACAGTTTGTTTACATCATTGCCTTTTCATCGAATTGAAAAAACGGGCATTTTAGTTTCTATGCTATTATTGAATTGTGAAGATGGCTATAAAAAAAGATCCAGCCCTGTTGAGATCATTAATGATTTTTTTACAAAGCAAACTGTTTTAGAAAAAGAGGAAGAAAAATTAGATATACTGTTTCGTTTTGTTCAATACATAGAAAGACAAGTAGTATTGTTTGACGCATTGGAAGATGCTGCATTCAAAAAAGTGAATGACATGAATGGTAAAGGAACATTGAAACACCTGGCTTTAGAAGTAGAACAATCTCATAAAGAAAATGAGCTTCAGAAAAAATTAAATGACTTTGCCATTCAATTAGTATTAACAGCACATCCTACACAATTTTATCGTGGCGCAGTTTTAGGAATTATTCATGATCTTTCCTCTGCGATTAATAATAATAATGAGCATCATATTTATTCTTATTTACAGCAGCTAGGAAGAACGCCATTCTTTCAACAACAAAAACCAACACCATACGATGAAGCAGTGAGTTTGATATGGTATTTAGAAAATATTTTTTATGCAGCTTCAGGTAAAATTATAGCATTCATAAAAAACAATTTCTCATCATCGATGAATGCAGAAAACCAAATCATTCGAATGGGTTTTTGGCCCGGTGGTGATAGAGATGGCAATCCTTTTGTTACTGCTGCCACTACATTGCAGGTAGCTGATGCATTGCGTGGCGCTATCATTAAGTCTTATTACTTAGATGTACGCAGACTCAAGCGCAGATTAACTTTCAAAGGAGTGGATGTTGCTTTGATCGAACTAGAAAAGAAATTATATAATAATTTATTTATTCCCGGACATGAGTTTGATTTAAAGAAAGATGAAATACTGAGTGCTTTAAAAAATATTCAATATCAGTTAATATATGAACACAATAATCTCTTTGTGGATTTAATTGAAGGACTTATCAATAAGGTAGAATTATTCGGATTGCATTTTGCTTCAATTGATATACGTCAGGATAGTGCGGTTCATACAAAATTATTGGATGAACTTGCTTCTAAGACAGAAGTATTAGGTGAAGATTATTCTTCACTGTCTGCAGAGGAGAAAATAAAAATTCTTACTAATATATCTTCAAACATCTCTTCAGATATTTTTGAGAATAATGTTTACAAAGACACGATTGAAGTAATGAGTGCAGTAAAAACTATTCAACAATATAATGGTGAAATAGGTTGTAATAGATATATCATTAGTCAATGTAACAGCGCATTGAATGCAATGGAAGTATTTGGTTTGTTTTTACTAAGCGGATGGAAAAAAGATGAATTGAATATGGATATCATCCCATTGTTTGAAACAGTAGATGATTTGCAACATGCAGCATCAATCATGAAAGAGTTGTATGAAAATAAAATATATCAGCAACATGTAAAGAGAAGAAAGAATAAACAAACCATCATGTTAGGATTTTCTGATGGAACAAAAGATGGTGGTTATTTAATGGCGAACTGGAGTATCTATAAAGCAAAACAGGAATTATCTGCCATATCAAAACAATATAATATTGATGTGGTTTTCTTTGATGGGCGTGGAGGACCGCCTGCTCGTGGAGGTGGAAAGACACACCAGTTCTATGCTTCTATGGGAAAAGATATTTCTAACAAAGAAATTCAATTAACGATACAAGGACAAACAGTAAGTTCCAATTTCGGGACAATCGATTCGGCTCAATTTAATATCGAACAATTGATTCATGCCGGAATCTCTAATGAATTATTTGCACAAACAGAACTTACTTTAAATAAAGAAGAAGAAAAATTAGTATTGACGTTAGCAGAGGAAAGTTATCAAGCTTATAAACAACTGAAAGATCATCCATATTTTTTAGAATATTTAGGACATGCAAGTCCCTTACGTTTTTATGCAGAAACAAATATTGGCTCAAGGCCATCAAAACGAGGGGCTTCATCTAAGTTAGCTTTAAAAGATTTGCGTGCTATTCCATTTGTTGGCGCATGGAGTCAGTTAAAACAAAATGTTACAGGTTATTATGGTGTTGGAATGGCATTACAAAAATTAGCTCAGGAGGGAAAATGGAATGAAGTGCAATCATTGTATAAAAATTCATTATTCTTCAAAACATTAATGGACAATTGTGAGATGGCGATGCAGAAATGTTTTTTTCCTTTAACTGCTTTTTTAGCAGATCATCCAAAGTATGGAGAGATATGGCAAATGATTTACCATGAATATGAGTTGACGAAATCTTATATCAATAAATTATCAGGTCATTCAGAATTAATGGCCGATTATCCTGTGGATCAATTATCTATTCAAATGCGTGAAAGGATTGTATTACCATTAATCACTATTCAACAATATGCTATTACTAAAGTGAGGGAATTAGAAGAGCAGTTGGTAGAGCCGCCTGTAAAAAAATCCTATGAAAAATTAGTCATGCGATGCTCTTTCGGAATCATTAATGCAGGAAGGAATTCTGCTTAGGAGTTGATTTTCAATAAAATACTTAAATAAATCACTCAATTTTTCACATTGTATTTATAAAAATGTATTCTAATTTTATAATTTAGTCTACTTTTTATCTAAGTTGCACTTAGAAAATATTTATTAATATTTAATTAAATGTGATAGTATGAGTAAAAGTACTTTTCGTGGAATTGCTCCTTTTTTGGTTTTGGCTATTGTTGCTATCGGAGCAATTTTTGTTCCTTCTTTACCCCAATTTGATGATAAAGAAAAAATTTATAATGCAGCAGATACTGCATGGATTATTGTTGCTACTGCTTTAGTTTTTTTGATGACTCCTGCATTGGCATTTTTTTATGGAGGAATGGTACACAGAAAAAATATCTTATCTACAATGATGAAAAGTGTGGTGGCTGCCGGTATTGTAAGTGTATTATGGGTTATTGTTGGATATAGTTTGTGTTTTGGAGAATCTATTCACGGATTTATAGGCAATCCATTATCACACTTATTTTTTAGAAATGTTGCTTCGGGTGCACCATGGAGTTTAGCACCAACAATTCCATTATCATTGTTTGCATTGTTTCAATTAATGTTTGCCATCATCACACCTGGATTAGTAGTAGGTGCTGTTGCAGAGAGAATAAAATTTACTGCATATACTCTATTCATTGTTTTATTTAGCTTGTTGGTCTATGCGCCAATTGCGCATTGGACTTGGCATCCTGATGGATTTTTGGCTAAAATGGGCGTGTTGGATTTTGCAGGTGGAACGGTGGTTCATATTTCCGCAGGTTGTGCAGCTTTAGCCGGAGCAATTGTTTTAAAAAGAAGACAAGCACATATTGAACAAAAAGAAATACCACCTGCTAATATTCCTTATGTACTGATTGGTACGGGATTACTTTGGTTTGGATGGTTTGGATTTAATGCAGGCTCTGCAGGTGCAGCCAATGCATTGGCTGTTTCTGCATTTGCAACTACTAATACTGCTGCAGCAGCAGCTGGTTTATCTTGGATGTTCTTTGATGTAATGAGAGGAAAAAAACCATCTGTTTTAGGTTTTTGTATCGGTGCTGTTGTAGGTTTGGTTGCTATTACTCCTGCATCAGGATTTGTAGCTATTCCGCAAAGTATTTTTATTGGTGCATTTGCTGCTGTTGTTTCTAATGTTGCAGTTCATTTCAAATCTAAATCTACATTAGATGATACATTAGATGTATTTCCTTGTCATGGCTTAGGCGGTATGGTTGGAATGATTCTCACAGGAATATTTGCTACCAAAACAGTGAACAGTGCTGGTAATGATGGATTGTTTTATGGAAATCTTTCTTTTTTTCTTACTCAATTAAAAGCATTGGTACTTGTTGTTGGATATAGTTTCACGGTTTCTTTTTTGATATTTAAATTTATCAATTTCATTCTTCCAATAAGAGTAAGTTCTGAAGAAGAGGAGTTAGGCTTAGATGCAACACAGCACAATGAAAAGTATGGAAGAACGCCACATTTGGCTTAATTAAAATCACTATTTATATAATTGATAAAGAAGATTGTTTTACTAAAACAATCTTCTTTAATTAATATCTTTATATAAATATCTGTGATGAAATTTCTTTTGCAAACCTGTTTATTATTATTGATTGGTGGTTTCTGCTTTTCTCAAGATTCATCTAAATCTTCTATCGCTGTTTCCGGATATACTGAATTGTATTATTCATTCGATTTTAATAATCCATTAAGCAATTCAAAATCTAACTTCATTTACAATTATAATAGAAATAATGAAGTAAATGCCAATTTAACTTTTATCAAAGCAGCTTATTCGTCTTCAATTATCCGTGCTAATATTTCTTTAGCTATAGGAACATATATTCAGGCTAATTATACATTAGAACCTAATGCATTAAAAAATTTGTATGAGGCTAATGTTGGCATCAGGATCTCTTCGAAAAATAATGTATGGGTGGATGCAGGGATTTTTGCTTCACATGTTGGCTTTGAAAGTGCAATAGGAAAAGATTGTTGGAATTTAACAAGAAGCATTCCTGGTGATAATTCTCCTTATTATGAAAGTGGAATTAAATTAAGTTATACTTCTAAAAATGAAAAATGGTTTTTAAGTGCCTTGTTATTGAACGGATGGCAACATATTCAGCGAGTTACTGCAAGTACAACTCCAGCTTTTGGAACACAAATTACTTATACGCCCTCATCGAAATTTACACTTAATTCAAGCACATTTATCGGGAATGATTTTCCGGATAGTTTACGTAAATGGCGCTACTTCCATGATTTTTATGGTATCATCGAATTGACAAAAAAAATTGCCGTAACAATAGGATTTGATTTTGGAATGCAGCAAAAAGCAAAATCAAGTTCGCAAATAAATATTTGGTATTCACCCTTAATTATTGGGAGACTTAAAATGAATGATCAAAATATTATTGCAATACGAACAGAATATTATAGTGATAAAAATGGAGTAATTATTCCAACCAATACACTAAATGGTTTTAAAACATTTTCTGTTAGTGTTAATTACGATAGAAAAATTACTAACAATGTTTTATGGCGTATAGATTACAGATATTTTAACAGTAGAGATAATATTTTCCTGAATAAAGACAATCATTACACAAATGCAAATACAAATATTACAACGGCTCTGTGTATTGCTTTTTAACTATGATAAAGTTGAGAATAGTATTGAGTTCTCTTTACTTTCTAATAAAGAACTTCCCATTAAAAACTCATCCACTTTTCTGGCACATTCTCTTCCTTCGCTGATGGCCCAAACAACTAATGATTGCCCTCTGCGCATATCGCCGGCAGTAAATATTTTAGAAATATTAGTCTGATAATTTTTTTCATTTGCTTTTACATTCCCTCTTTCATCTAATTCAATTCCTAATTCATTTAATAAACCATCTTGTTGCGGATGCATAAAACCCATTGCCAATAATGCTAACTCGCAAGGTATCTCTCTTTCGCTTCCAACAATTTCTACAAAATTAGCAGGCTTTCCATCTTCCGTAATTTTCCATTCAAGATCAACAATCTTCAATGCTTTTAAATTTCCGTTTGCATCGCCAATAAATTCTTTGGTGGCGATTGCCCAAAACCTTTCTGCACCCTCATCATGTGATGAAGTCGTTTTTAAAATCATTGGATAAGTTGGCCAAGGCATGAATGGTGTTCTTTCTGCAGAAGGCTTTGGCATTAATTCAAATTGTGTAATTGATTTGGCTCCATGCCGATTGGATGTTCCCACACAATCACTTCCCGTATCACCGCCACCAATTACCACAACATGTTTATTTTTTGCATGAATCTCTTTCGAAAAAATATTGCTTTCAATGTGTGCATTGGCAAATAAGTCTTTTTCTGCAACTCGTTTATTATTTTGTTTTAAAAATTGCATGGCAAAATAAACACCATTCAATTCTCTTCCCGGAATTTTTAAATCACGCGGAACAGTTGATCCGCCCGCTAACACAATAGCATTGAATTCTCGCAACAGATCATTGATACTAATATTCACGCCAACATTCGCATTGCATTTAAATATTATGCCCTCTTCTTCCATCACTTTTATTCTTCTGTCAATTACCCATTTCTCTAATTTGAAATCAGGAATACCATAACGCAATAAACCACCCGGTGCATCATCTCTTTCAAAAACAGTTACAGTATGTCCTGCATAATTCAATTGTGCAGCAGCTGCTAATCCTGCAGGACCGCTACCTATAACAGCTACTTTTTTTCCGGAACGTAAATTAGGTGTTCGTGGTTGAACAAAATTTTTATCGAATGCAATTTCAATGATGTGTTTTTCAATTTCTTCAATAGCAACTGCGGGTTGATTAATTCCCAATACACATGCACTTTCACAAGGAGCCGGACAAATTCTTCCGGTAAACTCAGGAAAATTATTGGTGGATGATAATATATCGTAAGCTTCTAGCCAATTGCCGTCATACACAGCATCATTAAATTCGGGAATTACATTTCCTAAAGGACAACCATTATGACAAAACGGAACACCACAATTCATGCAACGTGCCGATTGTTCATTTAATTTTTGTTCAGTATAAGGCAATACAAATTCTTTATAATCTTTTAAACGTTCTTCCACACTTCTTTTTGCAGGAAGTTCTCTTGTAAATTCTGTGAAACCTGTTGGTTTACCCATTTTAATTTTCAATTTAAAATATACGATTTACGATTTGGTCTAAATTTTAGTTTTTTACTTTTTGCTTTTGACTTTTGCTAAGCAATACTTTCTTATAATCTGTTGGGAAAACTTTTACAAAATTCTTCAATTGATTTTCAAAATCATTTAAAACAAATTTTGCAACAGTGCTTCCTGTGATCCGGCCATGTTTTTCTATCATCTTGTATAACTCATTTACATCATCATCGGCTACTTTATCCAAGTCAACCATTTCTTTATTGCAATTATTGGTAAAATTTCCTTTTACATCATATACATACGCAATACCACCGCTCATACCTGCTGCAAAATTTCTTCCGGTATCTCCTAAAATAACAATTCTGCCACCGGTCATGTATTCGCAACCATGATCGCTAACGCCTTCTACCACTGCATTTACGCCGCTATTACGAACTGCAAACCGTTCGCCTGCTTTGCCACGTATAAATGCTTCACCGCTTGTTGCACCGTAAAAAGCAACATTACCGATGATGATATTTTCTTCAGGAATAAAAGTTGATTTGGCTGATGGATATACTATCAATCTTGCACCACTTAATCCTTTTCCAAAATAATCATTTGCATCACCTTCTAATTCTAAAGTGATTCCTTTATTATTGAATGCGCCAAAACTTTGTCCGGCCGTTCCGTTGAATTTAAAATGAATGGTGTCATCAGGTAAACCTGCACTTCTATAAATCTTTGTCAATTCATTTGATAAAATAGTCCCAACAGTTCTGTCTGTATTTTTTATATTGAATGATGCTGTAACTTTTTCTTTGTTGTCTAATGCGGATTTTGCTGCTTTCAATAATTGCCAATCTAATACATCGCTCAAACCATGATCTTGTTCTTCCTGTTTATATAATCCAACATATTCAGATGATTCTTCTTTATATAACATAGCGGATAGATCAAGTTTTGAATATTTCCAATGATGAATATCTTCTTTCACTTGCAAACAATCTACCTGACCAATCATTTCATTCACTGTTTTGAATCCTAACTCTGCCATCAATTCTCTTAACTCTTGTACAATGAATTTGAAAAAATTAATGACATGTTCTGCATCACCCGTAAATCTTTTTCTTAATTCAGGATCTTGTGTTGCCACACCAACCGGACAAGTATTTAAATGACATTTACGCATCATAATACAACCTTCAACAACCAATGCTGCAGTTGCAACACCCCATTCTTCTGCACCTAATAATGCAGCAATTGCAATATCTCTTCCGGTACGCATTTGTCCATCTGCCTGAACAGTTACACGACTTCTTAATTTATTTTTTACAAGTATTTGATGTGTTTCTGCCAGCCCTAATTCCCAAGGTAAACCAGTGTGTTTTATTGATGAAACAGGAGAGGCACCTGTTCCACCATCATGCCCTGCAATCAGCACCACATCTGCTTTTGCTTTGGTAACACCTGCTGCAATGGTTCCTACACCTGCTTTAGAAACCAACTTTACATTGATACGTGCATTACGATTTGCATTCTTTAAATCAAATATTAATTGAGCTAAATCTTCAATAGAATAAATATCATGATGCGGTGGCGGAGAAATTAAGCCAACACCTGGAGTGGAGTGACGAACTTTACCAATCCACTCATCTACTTTATGTCCGGGTAATTGTCCGCCTTCACCCGGCTTTGCACCTTGCGCCATTTTAATTTGTAATTCATCTGCTTCAGTTAAATACAAACTCGTTACACCAAAACGAGCAGACGCAACTTGTTTAATAGCACTGCGCATACTATCACCATTGGGTAACTTTTTATAACGTAATTCATCTTCGCCACCTTCGCCTGTATTACTTTTCCCACCCAATCTGTTCATTGCAATAGCTAATGTACTGTGTGCTTCATGCGAAATAGAACCAAAACTCATGGCACCGGTTGCAAATCGTTTGTAAATATTTTCTGCAGGCTCCACTTCATCGATAGAAATAGCATTGCGATTGCGTTTAAATTCTAATAAACTCCTTAAAGTGCAAGCTTTTTCACTTTGATCATTAATTAATTTAGAATACTTTTTAAAAGTATGGTAATCATTCATTCTTGTTGAATATTGTAACAAGTGAATGGTTTGAGGATTGAATAAATGAAACTCGCCTTTTCGTTTCCATTGGTATAATCCGCCAACAGGTAATCTTTCAACAGGAATATCTTTTCTGCTGAAGGAGAATGAATGTTTTGCCAATGCTTCTTTGGCAATTTCATCTAAGCCCATTCCTTCAATACGTGAAGTAGCGCCGGTGAAATATTTATCAACAACTGTTTTATTCAATCCCAATATTTCAAATATCTGTGCACCCTGATAAGATTGTAAAGTTGAGATGCCCATTTTAGAAAATACTTTCAATAGTCCATCACACAATGCTTTGATATAATTTTTCTTCAAATGTTCAGCATCTAATTCTGTTTGTAATCTTCCATTCAATTTCATATCACGAATGGTAGATAATGCGAGATATGGATTGATGGCTGTTGCACCAAAACCAATCAAACAAGCAAAATGATGCACTTCCCAAACATCACCTGCTTCAACAATAATACCCACTTGTCCTCGATAACCTTTTCTGATTAAATGATGATGCACTGCTGCACATGCTAATAAAGATGGGATAGGAGCATGATCGCTATCAATTGCTCTATCGGTTAATATCAATACTTCAAAACCATCTTCCACAGCATCTACTGCATATCTGCATAATCTGTCTAAGCCTTTTTGTAATGAGCCGGGTTTCCCATCGGCTCTAAAATAGGTTTGTAAAGTTTTTGCTTGAAATATGCCGGTATCAATACTTCTGATCTTTTCTAATTCATGATTATTAAGTATCGGATGTTTCAATGCTACACTATGACAATCTAACGGATCTTCAACCAATAAATTTCCATTGTTACCGGCAAAGGTTGCTAAACTCATTACTAATCTTTCTCTGATTGGATCGATAGGCGGATTAGTGACTTGTGCAAATAATTGTTTAAAATAAGAAGATAAATGTTGTGGTTGATCGCTCAATATGGCTAACGGTGTATCTGTTCCCATTGAACCGATGGGTTCCTTGCCATCTAATGCCATTGGTGCAATAATAGTTTCTAAATCTTCTGTTGAATAACCAAATGCTTTTTGATATTTATACACCTGATCGTGTTCTAAATGTGTGAACATGACTCTTGGTTCAGGTAATTCTTCTAAACGAATTTTATATTTATTCAACCATTCGCTGTAAGGTTTATTAGAACATATTTTTTGTTTCAATTCTTCATCACTAATAATTCTTCCTTGTTCCATATCCACCACAAACATTCTTCCGGGTTGCAATCTTCCATTTTCTTTTATAATAGACGGATCAATAGGAAGTACACCTGTTTCAGATGCCATGATTACTCTGTCATCTGTTGTGATGCAATAACGAGATGGTCGTAATCCGTTCCTGTCAAGCGTTGCGCCAATTATTTTTCCATCAGTGAATGAGATGGATGCAGGTCCATCCCAAGGTTCCATGAATGCAGCATGAAACTCATAGAAAGCTTTCTTAACAGGGTCCATTTCTTCATGTCCATCCCAAGCTTCCGGTATTAACATCATCATCACATGCGGTAAACTTCTGCCGCACATCGTTAACAATTCAATCATATTATCTAAACAAGCTGAATCAGATTGTCCTTCAAAAATGATGGGCAATAACATATCCATTTCTTCTTTAGAAAAATACGGAGAAGTAAAACCTTTCTCACTTGTTTTCAACCAATTTAAATTTCCTTGTAATGTATTGATCTCACCATTGTGTGCGATGTAACGAAATGGTTGTGCTAATTTCCATGAAGGAAAAGTATTGGTTGCAAAGCGAGAATGAATTAATCCGAATGCACTTACAATTCTTTTATTACTAAGATCCGGAAAATAACTTCTAACCTGATGAGAAGTTAATTGCCCTTTATAAACAACTGTTTTATGCGATAAAGATGCTACGTAAAAACCAATCTCATCTTTTTTTACAGAATTATTAATTGTATGGCTTGCATAATTGCGCAAGACAAATAACTTTCTTTCAAATGCTTCGGGAGAGGAGAGATGATCCGGACAAGCAATGAATACTTGTTCAATTTCTGGTTCAACGGATAATGCTGTTGCACCAATATCAAAAGTATTAACAGGAACTTTTCTGTAGGTTAAAATTTCTAATCCTAATTTTTCTGCAGAGCGTGTAAATATTTCTCTGCATTCTTCTTTTAATCTAATATCTTTTGGAAAGAATAAAACACCTACGCCATATTTTCCATAAGCAGGTAGATGCACACCTAACTTCACACATTCATCAAAGAAAAATTCATGTGGGGTTTGAATCATAATACCTGCACCATCCCCGGTGTTATTTTCACAACCGCATGCGCCGCGATGTTCCATGTTCTCTAAAATGGTAAGTGCATCAGAGACAATTTGATGTGATTTGTTGCCTTTAATATTTGCAACGAAACCAATGCCACATGCGTCATGCTCAAAAGATGGATCGTATAAACCAAAGTTGCTTGCCATAATTATTAATATAAATATTCAACCAAATATTCTTCGGCAAGCAATCGAATAAAGATAATTATTCTTTTTAATTGCTTGCTTTTATAAATCAAATCAAATAACCAAACAGATTATCATCTTTATTTATCTCCGAATAATCGATACTATATGTATTCATTCTGCTGATCAAATGCTCATAATCTTTTTTACTCTGTAATTCAATGCCCACCAATGCAGGTCCTGTTTCTTTATTTGTTTTTTGCATGTATTCAAAACGAGTGATGTCATCAGTTGGTCCGAGTACATGATTTAAAAACTCTCTAAGTACGCCGGGTCTTTGTGCAAAGCGAACCAAAAAATAATGTTTCAATCCTTCATATTGTAAACTCCGCTCTTTTATTTCAGGCATTCTGTCTATATCATTATTACTTCCACTAACAACACAAACAATGGTTTTATGTTTAATTACTTCAGCGTAATCATCTAAACAGGCAATGCTTAATGCACCGGCAGGTTCAACAACAATGGCATCTTCATTGTATAATTTTAAAATAGTAGAACAAATTTTTCCTTCAGCAACTAAATGCAGATCATTCAATACTTCTTTACAGATTGTATAAGTTAATTCTCCCGTTCGTTTCACTGCAGCACCATCAACGAAACGATCTATCTTATTTAATGTAACTGGATGACCTTGTTTAAAAGCTTCAAACATAGAAGGAGCACCTTCAGGTTCTAAGCCAATGACTTTTGTATTTGGTGAGAAAGTTTTAAAATAAGTTCCAACACCTGATGCCAATCCGCCACCACCTACCGGAACAAATACATAATCTATGTCTGATAATTCATTCGCAATTTCAACAGCAACCGTTCCTTGCCCTTCAATAATTCTGTAATCATCAAATGGCGGAATGAATACCATATTATTTTGCAATGTGTATTCTTTTGCAGCTATAGCACAATCATCAAACGTGTCGCCAATCAAAATAATTTCTATATTATCTTCTCCGAACATTTTTGTCTGACTAACTTTTTGTTTAGGCGTAATGCTTGGCATGAATACCACACCTTTTACTTTTAGTTTATTACAGCTGTAAGCAAAACCTTGTGCATGATTACCTGCACTAGCACAAACAACACCGCGTTGTAATTGATCGGCTGGCAAACTACTCATCATGTTATAAGCACCGCGTAATTTGTATGATCTAACCACTTGCAGATCTTCTCTCTTCAAATAAATTTTACAATTATATTTTTTTGAAAGATGATGATTGAGTTGCAAAGGAGTTTTATGAACAATTTTTTTTAATCGTTCTGCTGCAGCTGCAAAATCTAAATGATACCCCCCCGCCTCTAAAGGGGTGCTGATCACATTTTCTGCTGATGTTTTAATATTTACTTTATCAGTAATAGACATTGTAAAGTCTTTAATTATTAGTTTCCCCTTTAGGGGTTAGGGTTTATTCAACTCCTGTTGTTTCTGATGCCGGTACTTGATTCTCAGGTCTTAAACTTCTAACAGTTTTTCCTGCCTGCCACATTTCGCTATCGCGTAATTCTTTTAATTCTACTTCTAATTTTTCGCGATAATCCGGTTGAGAATTTAAATCGATAGAACGTTGCGATTCTTTACCGGTAGCAACACTGGTATATAAATCATTGAATACGGGTAAAGTTGCATCACGAAATTTTTTCCACCAATCCAATGCACCACGTTGTGCTGTTGTTGAGCAATTAGCATACATCCAATCCATTCCATTTTCAGCCACCAATGGCATTAATGATTGTGTTAATTCTTCCACAGTTTCATTGAATGCTTCACTTGGTGTATGACCTCTTTCACGCAATACTTGATATTGTGCAGCGAAAATTCCCTGAATACATCCCATCAATGTTCCGCGTTCACCTGTTAAATCACTATATACTTCTTTCTTGAAATTGGTTTCAAATAAATAACCACTCCCTACTGCAATGCCCAATGCAATCACTCTTTCTTTTGCTTTGCCTGTTGCATCCTGAAAGATTGCGTAACTGCTATTCAATCCTCTGCCTTGTAAAAACATTCTTCTTAAAGAAGTACCGGAGCCTTTTGGTGCCACTAAGAAAACATCTACATCTTTTGGTGGTACAATACCAGTTTGTTCATTGAACGTGATACCGAAACCATGAGAAAAATATAATGCTTTGCCTGTAGTTAAATGTTTTTGTACAGTTGGCCATAATGCAATTTGTGCAGCATCGCTTAATAAATAACAAATGATGGTGCCACGTTGCAATGCTTCTTCAATTTCAAATAAAGTTTCGCCCGGAACAAAACCATCTCGAATGGCTTTATCCCATGTTTTTGAATTCTTTCTCTGACCAACAATTACATTAATACCATTATCTCTTTGATTCAGTGCTTGTCCGGGTCCTTGTACACCATATCCAATTACTGCCACTGTTTCATTTTTTAAAACTTCCTGAGCTTTTGCTAAAGGGAATTCTTCACGTGTAACAACGTTTTCTTCAACGCCGCCGAAATTTAATTTTGCCATTTTTGTTTTGTTTAAAAAGGTTAATGTTTAAAGGTTTTATTTTACATGGTAAATACTTCTTCCTGTTTATCTAAAAATTCATTTTCTATTAATTCTTCGCCCGGTTCTTTTTGTTCAAACTCTTTTAATTTTTCGTGAAAACCATTGCTGGCTTTAATGATGGCCACTCTGGCACTGCGTACAAATTCTATTAATCCATAAGGTTCTAATGCTTTGATCAAACCTTCTGTTTCTTCTCTGTGTCCGGTTGTTTCGAATATGGTATAATCTTTTCTGATCACTACAGCTCTGGCACCATGTTGATGTAACAATCTTTCTACCTTCACTTTTTCTGCAATGATATCAGTAGGTACTTTATACAATGCCATCTCTTGCCAAATAATTTCTTCATTGGTATTGTAATAAGCTTTTAATACTTCTACTTGCTTTTCTATTTGGCGACATAATTTTCTGACTACATCTTCTGTTTCATTGATGACAATGGTAAAACGATGAATGCTTTCTGATTCTGAAGGAGAAACATTTAAGCTTTCGATATTAATTTTTCTTCTGGAAAAAATAATAGCAATACGATTTAATAAACCCACTTGGTTTTCAGTATAAACAGTTATGGTATATTCTTGCTTGTTCATAAATTATTTGTTTTAGCTTAAACGAATTTCACTTACGCTGCATCCTTGCGGCACCATCGGAAATACATTATTTTCTTTTCCTACCATTACTTCTAATAAATAAGAACCTTTATGCTGTAACATTTTATTGACTGCATCTTTTAATTCTTCACGCTTTGAAATCCTTTGCCCGTCTATATAATAGCCTTTGGCGACTTGTACAAAATCCGGACTGGTTATATCAACAAAAGAATATCTTCTGTCGTTAAATAATTCCTGCCACTGACGAACCATTCCTAAGAATTCATTATTCAGAATCAAAATCTTAATATCAATTTTACTTTGCATCACCGTTCCTAATTCTTGTAATGTCATTTGAAAACCACCATCACCAATGACTGCTACCACTGTTCTTTCTTGCGCACCGAATTTTGCACCAATGGCAGCAGGCAATGCAAATCCCATTGTTCCCAATCCGCCGGAAGTAATATTGCTTCTTGATTGATTATATTTCGCATAACGGCAAGTCACCATTTGATGCTGACCAACATCGGTAACAATAATGGCATCACCATTGGTTAATTCATTCACAGTTTTAATCACTTCACCCATTGTGAGAATATCAGTCGATGGATTTAATTCTTCATGAATTACCGCATCAATTTCTTTTTGTGTGAACTCATTGAATTTATTCAACCATTCTTTATGTTCTTTTTGTTCAATTAATTCAGTTAATAAGGGCAATGTTTCTTTGCAATCACCCCAAACAGGAACAGTTGTCTTTACATTTTTATCAATCTCTGAAGGATCAATATCTAAGTGAACAATCTTTGCTTGCTTCGCATATTTATCTAATCTACCTGTAACACGATCATCGAAACGCATACCGATTGCAATCAATACATCGCATTCATTGGTTAACACATTGGGTCCGTAATTTCCATGCATACCCAACATGCCAACTGCTAATGGATGATCTGTTGCAATGGCACTCATGCCTAAAATGGTCCATGCAGCAGGTAATCCACCTTTTTCTATAAATTTTTTGAATTCTTTTTCTGCTTTACCAAGTATTACACCCTGACCAAAAATGACAAAAGGTTTTTTTGCTTCGTTAATCAATTTTGCTGCTTCAACTATATATTCTTTTCGAACAATTGGTTTAGGACGATAACTTCTGATATGTTCGCACTTGGTATATCCTGCGTAATCAAATTTTTGAATTTGTGCATTTTTGGTAATATCAATTAATACTGGTCCGGGTCTTCCGGTCTTGGCAATATAAAATGCTTTTGCCAATACATGCGGAATTTCATTTGCATCTGTTATTTGATAGTTCCATTTAGTTACAGGTGTGGTAATATTGATCACATCTGTTTCCTGAAATGCATCTGTTCCCAATAAATGCGCAAACACTTGTCCGGTTATACAAACTAAAGGAGTGGAGTCGATCATCGCATCTGCTAAACCGGTAACCAAGTTAGTTGCACCGGGTCCACTGGTGGCGAATACAACACCTACTTTACCACTGCTTCTTGCAAAGCCTTGTGCAGCATGGATGGCGCCTTGTTCGTGACGAACGAGAATATGATTTAATTCATTTTGATAATCATACAATGCATCATAAATGGGCATGATGGCACCACCCGGATAACCGAAAATGGTTTGTACATTTTCAGCGATCATTGCTTTTAATACGGCTTCGCTGCCTGAAATATTACTCCCTACTCCTAAAGGGGAGTTTGCCACTTCTGTTGTTTTGAGGATTTCCATTGTTGATATTTCTGTACCCATAAAATATTTTTAGTTGTTCAGTTTTAGTTTTAAACTTCCCCCTTTAGGGGCAAGGGTTATTCATCAGTCACGCAACCCTCTGCTGCAGTCTTTACCAGCTTTGCATATTTATACAATACGCCATTGGTTGCTTTTAAGGCAGGTTGTTTCCATTTCTTTTTTCTTTCAGCAATGATTGCTTCACTAACTTTTAAAGTGAGCGAATTTTTAGTCGCATCAATTTCAATGATATCATCATCTTCTACCAATGCAATTAATCCGCCATCCTGTGCTTCCGGTGTAATATGTCCAACCACAAAACCATGTGTGCCGCCACTGAATCTTCCATCGGTAATTAATGCAACTGATTTGCCCAAACCCGCACCAATAATGGCTCCTGTGGGTTTCAACATTTCAGGCATGCCCGGTGCACCTTTAGGACCGATGTTTCTAATTACTACCACATCACCTGCATGTACTTTGCCTGATTGAATGCCGCTGATTAATTCTTTTTCTCCATCAAATACTCTCGCTGTTCCTTCAAAACGTTCACCTTCTTTGCCGGATATTTTTGCAACACTTCCGCCGGTTGCGAGATTGCCATATAATATTTGTAAATGACCTGTTGCTTTTAAGGGTTTATCTAAAGGTGCAATGATGTTTTGTTTTTCAAAATCCAAATCAGGTGCTGATGCTAAATTTTCTGCTACTGTTTTTCCTGTTACCGTTAAACAATCACCATGCAATAAACCATGCTTTAATAAATATTTCATTACAGCAGGCACACCACCATATTTATGCAGATCTTCCATCAAATATTTTCCGCTGGGTTTGAAATCTGCCAACACCGGAATTTTATTACTGATGGTTTGAAAATCATCTTGCGTTAATGGAACATTCACACTTTTTGCTATCGCAATCAAATGCAATACAGCATTGGTACTTCCACCCAACACCATAATAACAGTAATTGCATTTTCAAATGCTTTACGAGTCATGATGTCCCGGGGCTTGATATCTTTTTCCAATAATAATTTTATCGCTGCGCCTACTGCTGCACATTCTTTTTGTTTGTCTTCACTCAATGCAGGATTAGAGGAAGAATAAGGTAAACTCATTCCTAATGCTTCAATCGCACTGGCCATGGTATTAGCGGTGTACATGCCGCCGCAGGCACCTGCACCCGGGCAACTATTTTTTACAATGCCTTTAAAATCGGCTTCTGATAAATTACCTGCCAACTTTTGTCCTAATGCTTCAAATGCTGAAACAATATTTAAATCTTCTCCATGATAATGCCCCGGTGCAATGGTTCCGCCATATAACATAATCGACGGACGATTCAATCTACCCATTGCCATAACAGAACCCGGCATATTTTTATCGCAACCGGGAATCGTAATTAATGCATCATAATATTGTGCACCTGCATTGGTTTCAATACTGTCAGCAATTAAATCTCTGCTCACTAAACTATAACGCATACCATCAGTACCCATACTAATACCATCGCTTACACCAATTGTGTAAAAACGTAATCCCAGTAAGCCTTCTATGCTATTCACAGATTCTTTCACCGTTGTTGCCAGATCATTCAAATGCATATTACATGGGTTACCATCCCAACCCATACTAACAATACCTACTTGTGCTTTATTAAAATCTTCTTCTTTAAAACCTATTGCATAAAACATGGCTTGTGCACCGGGCTGTGTAACATCCTGTGTTAATGTTTTCGAATATTTGTTTAATTCACTCATGGTATCTTCTTATTATCTTTTTAATTCTTTTTATTTTGATAGGGGCATACAACAAAAAACCCGCTTCTTTGAGGAAGCGGGTCTTTTATGCTAAGTTATTTGTTACATAAAACATTCACTTCCTTGTAAAGCAGGAATAATAATGACAATCACAATAATCATTATTGCGTTGATGATATTTGCCTTATTAAACTTGTTCATTAACATTGAAGTGTTGTTGAACAAATATACCTGCCTTATTTTAAAATGCAAAGAACTTTTACCCCGCCCTAAAAGGAAATTTGAAATTTGATAATAATTTCAATCTTCAAATTTCTTACACCCCTTTAGGCATGGGGGTTATATAATGGTTGATTTTCTCAACTCAATATTTTCTTTATTAATGGTTCCGCTTATTTTTCCGCTTACATAATCACTGATGAGTTCACCAATGGTGGAAGTGAAATAAAAATTGATCGGATCAATATCTTTTGTTACAAATCCATTTTGTAAGGTCCAACTTACTGCAGCCCTCACCAGCGCTGCTTCTTGCGGTAATCCAATATAATCCAACAGCATGGCTGTTGATAAAATAGAACCAATCGGATTGGCAATATCTTTTCCGGCAGCTTGCGGATAAGAACCATGAATAGGTTCAAACAAAGCAGTACAAACACCTACTGATGAAGAAGGCAATAACCCCAATGAACCACTTAATACACTGGCTTCATCACTGATAATATCACCAAACATATTTTCTGTTAATACCACATCGAACTGCTTTGGATTCAACATAATTTGCATCGCTGCATTATCAACAAACATATAATCAACAGCAACATCCGGATATTGCAATGCAATTTCTTTCACTACTTTTCTCCAAAGCCTTGATGTTTCTAACACATTGGCTTTATCAACCAATGTTAATTTTTTTCTGCGCTCCGGTTTTTGTGCAAACTGAAATGCCAAATGTGTTACCCTTTCAATCTCTTCTCTTGTATAAGAGCATTCATCTAATGCTTTTGTTCCATCATCACTTAATTCTTTTTTACCGAAATAAATACCTCCCGTTAATTCGCGGAAAATGATAAAATCAACATCCTCTAATTGTTTTGCTTTAAGCGGAGATAAATGTGTTAAAGAAGAATAAGTAACAATAGGTCTGATATTGCCATATAACTGTAATGATTTTCTTAATTTAAGCAAACCTTGTTCCGGCCTTACTTTCGCTGTTGGATCATTATCATATTTAGGATCGCCGATGGCACCAAATAGAATGGCATCACTTTCCAAACAAACTTCAATGGTTTCATCGGGTAAAGGATTTCCGGTTTGATCAATCGCACATGCACCCATCAAACAATAAGTATAATTAAATTCATGACCATATTTTTCTGCCAATGCATTTAATACACGAATTGACTGTGCGGTTACTTCCGGACCAATGCCATCTCCATTAATGATTGCAATATTTTTTTTCATAGAAATATATTAAGCTGCTTTTGTTTTTGAATTTTGATGTATTGTTTGAATGCCATTTTCTAATCTTAATATTTTATCAATGCAGGTTGGAATTTCATTTGTATAATGACTTACATAAATAATTGTGGTGTTGGTTTGATGTGCAATGGCATCAATCAGTTGAATGAATGATGCAGTGTGCTGTTCATCCAAACCCTGACAAGGTTCATCCAAAACCAGCAATGGCGGCTGTTTCACTAATGCTCTTGCTAATAAAACCCAGCGTTGTTGACCTGCTGATAAAAATGATAATGGTGTATTTTTTAAAGCAGTCAACTCAAAACAATTGATCCAATCATTCACTGCTTTTTGTTGTTGTGCGTTTAGTTTTTTATATAACCCCATTGTATCAAAAAAACCGGATGCAATCGCTTGTTCGGTAGTGATACCCGTGTCAAAATATTTATGGAGTTCAGGAGAAACGAACCCTATTTTTTGTTTGATATCCCAAATGCTTTCGCCTTTTCCTCTGCGTTGATCAAACAAATAAATTTCATTGGAATAGGCTTGCGGATTATCTGCAGTAATCAAACTCAATAAAGTTGATTTGCCTGCACCATTATGTCCCTTCACCAACCAGCACTCGCCACAGTTTACTTTCCAATCAATATTTTGTAAAATAATTTTATCGCCATATTGCACTTGCACTTTTTTCATTTCAATGATAGTATTAAATGAAAAAGAGATTTTTGTAGAAGGGATGTTTTTAGAAAATGAAGATGGATGCTGATAAGATGCAATAAAATTTTCTTTCCATTCAAACGAGATCAATTGTCCTTCTTTCAGCTCCGCAATATGGGTGATACATTCAGGTAATTCTTTATCATCAGTGATTAAAATAATGGTTGTTCCCTGTACAGCTTTTGTATTAATGATATGATGTAATGCTTTCCTGGCTTCAATATCTAATCCGGTAAATGCATTATCAAGAATTAAAACCTGTGCTTCCTGTAACAATGTTTTGATAAGCTGTAATTTTTTTTGTTCACCATTTGATAATTGAATGAGTGGTGTGTTGATCCGATGCTTTATATTAAATGTGTCTAATAGTTTTTCTATTTTGGTTTTATCTGCATGCACTTTGTTCAACGATTCCTGAACAGTGATTGCATCTTCAGCATCACAACTGTTAAAACGTTGCTGGTAATAAAAATCAGAAATATTAGATAAACTTTTCCATGCTTCCGAATGTGAGGCCATTGCAACTTTTGGTTGCAAGTGTGTTTGATCGGTGAAATGAATTTCAATGTTGCCTTTATAAAAAATTTGTTGTGCAATTGCTTTTGCTAAAATGGTTTTTCCGCTTCCCGAATGTCCTGTTATGGCAATATGTTGATTTGATTCAATATTCAATGAAATGCCTTGCAGCAAGGATTTCCCGTACTGTTGCACTGATATATTTTGCAATATGATGGAAGGCGTACTCATGAATTCATTGAAATTTCAAATGCTTCAATTTTATCTTTAATACTTAATAAATAATCAATATCATCATAACCATTCAGTAAGCAGGTTTTTTTATAATGATTAATCTCAAATATTTCTTGTTCGCCGCCGGCAAGTAATTTTATGGATTGTTCTTTCAAATTAATTTCTAATTGAGCGGCTGAATCTTTTTCAACTGCTGCAAATATTTTTTGTAAGAATTCATCACTCACTACAACAGGCAATAAAAAATTATTGAGTGCATTGTTTTTAAAAATGTCAGCAAAAAAACTACTCACCACTACATCGAACCCTGCATCTTTAATAGCCCATGCTGCGTGTTCGCGTGAAGAACCACATCCAAAATTTTTTCCGGCTACTAAAATTTTACCCGAATAAATCGGATTGTTTAAAACAAAATCTTTTTTTGGTTTTGTTTCATCATCATTTTCATAACGCCAATCGCGAAATAGATTTTTTCCAAATCCATCTCTGCTGGTGGCTTTTAAAAAACGTGCCGGGATAATTTGATCTGTATCTACATTCTCATTGTGAAGCGGAACGATGGTACTTGTTATTATATTGATTGCTTTACTCATTTTCAATTGTCAATTATTCATTACTAATTTAAAAATTCTCTTACATCACTCACTTTGCCTGTGATCGCTGCAACGGCTGCTGACAAAGGGCTTGCGAGGAATGTTCTTGCATTAGGTCCCTGTCTTCCTTCAAAATTTCTGTTACTTGTAGAGATGCAATATTTGCCCGCCGGAATTTTATCTTCATTCATTCCTAAACATGCACTGCATCCGGGTTGACGCAACATAAAACCTGCTGCTTCTAAGATTTTATCTAAACCTTCTTGTTTTGCTTGTGCTTCTACTTGTTTACTTCCGGGAACAATCCAAACTTCCACGTCATTTGCTTTTTTCTTTCCTTTTACAAATGAGGCCACCATTCTCAGATCTTCAATTCTGCTATTGGTACAACTGCCAATGAAAACATAATCTATCTTTTTTCCTTTGATATGTTCACCGGCTTGCAATCCCATGTAATGCAAAGATTTTTCGAAAGAGTTTTTTTCTTTTGCATCAATTTCATTCAATGAAGGGATATGTTTGCTTACACCAATGCCCATTCCCGGATTGGTTCCGTAAGTAATCATTGGTTCTATAGCTGCTGCATCAATAAAAATTTCTTTATCGAATATGGCATCTGCATCACTGAATAAAGTTTTCCATTCAGTTAATTTTTTATTCCATTCATCAGCTTGAGGTGCAAACTTTCTTCCCTTAATATAATTGAATGTTGTTTCATCAGGTGCAATTAATCCGCAACGTGCACCCATTTCAATACTCATATTGCAAATGGTCATTCTTGCTTCCATCGATAAATTTCTAATCGTACTACCGGCAAACTCAACAGCATAACCGGTTGCGCCGCTTGCAGAAATTAAGGAGATGATGTAAAGAATAATATCTTTTGATACCACACCCTTATTCAATTCTCCATCTACATTAATGCGCATTAGTTTGGGTTTGCTTTGCAATAAACATTGTGTAGTCATTACCATTTCTACTTCACTTGTTCCAATTCCAAATGCAATGGCACCAAATGCGCCATGTGTGGATGTATGACTATCACCGCAAACTACTGTCAGACCCGGTTGAGTGATACCGAGTTCCGGACCAATCACATGAACGATACCTTGATAAGGATGTCCTAATCCATACAATTCTATTCCATGCTCTGCGCAATTTTTTATTAATGCTTCTACTTGTAATCTCGATAATGCTTCTTTGATAGGAAGATGTTGATTTAATGTGGGAACATTATGATCTGCAGTTGCCACAATTTGTTTCGGACGAAAAACTTTGATGCCTCTTTTGTTCAATCCTGTAAATGCTTGCGGCGATGTTACTTCATGAATTAAATGTTTGTCGATATATAAAACAGAAGGGCCATCTTCAATTGTTTGAACAATATGCTTATCCCAGATCTTTTCAAATAAGCTGTGCCCCCCCGCCCCTGAAGGGGTGCTATTATAGTTACTATGTTTTGTTGTATCCATCATTAGTTTAATGTTTATGATATTTAAAACTCCCCTTTGGGAATGAGGGTTTATGCTTCCACTATCTCCTGTTGTTTAGCTAAATGATGCAGGTCTTCATCACCTACTTCTTTTTTAGCATCTGCCACCTGTAAAAATTTTTCATACAAAGCATCTACATCATTTCTGTTAAAATCATATCCTAAATTTTTTAAACGAAATGCCAATGCACTTCTGCCGCTCCTTGCAGTTAAAACAATTTTTGATGTATCGGCTCCCACTTCAACAGGGTCGATAATTTCATAAGTGATGGCACTCTTTAAAAAACCATCCTGGTGAATACCGGATGAATGGGAAAATGCATTCGCACCAACAATCGCTTTATTTGGCTGAACAGGCATACGCATGATATCACTCACCAATCGGCTCATCGGGTATAATTTTTTTGCATTGATATTAGTATAGTAACTCAAATCTTTGTGTTGTTTCAATACCATCACTACTTCTTCCAATGAAGTGTTACCGGCACGTTCACCTAATCCATTGATGGTACATTCTATTTGTCTTGCTCCGTTAATAACACCTTCAATGGAATTAGCTGTTGCCAATCCCAGATCATTATGACAATGACAAGAAAGAATGGCTTTATCAATATTGGGAACATTATTAATTAAGTAATTCATTTTAGCACCATACTGACTTGGTAAACAATATCCCGTTGTATCAGGAATATTTACCACTGTTGCACCTGCTTTAATCACAGCTTCCACCACTTTAGCTAAATAATCATTATCCGTTCTGCCTGCATCTTCTGCATAAAATTCTACATCATCCACAAAATTCTTAGCCCATTTAACACATTGAATGGCTCTTTCTAAAATTTCTTCTCGTGTAGAATTGAATTTGCCTTTGATATGAATATCTGATGTGCCAATGCCCGTATGAATTCTCGGCCGCTTGGCATGTTTTAATGCAGCAGCAGCTACTTCAATATCTTTTTGAACGGCTCTGCTTAATCCGCAAACGGAAGATTTAGTAATAACCTTTGATATTTTTTCAACCGATTCAAAATCACCCGGAGAGGAAATAGGAAATCCTGCTTCAATAATATCAACACCCATATCTTCCAATGCCAAAGCCAGTTCGATTTTTTCTTTGGTGTTTAATTTACAGCCAGGCACTTGTTCGCCATCGCGAAGGGTAGTGTCAAAAATGTCTACTTTATTTGAGCTCATACTAAAATTTTATCGATGATAAATCTGCAGGTTGGCTAATTTTAACCTGTGGTAAAAAACAGGCAGCACCATAGCAGCGTATGAAATTATTCATACCCTTTTTGGTAAATGATACAAATATGTATGATTTTTACGCTGTATAAACGACTATAGAATAGCCTAGATCCTTTGCTGGTAAGGATTTATAAAATTTAAATTACGATGCCCAATCGCAGTACCGATACCGTTTTTCAGCTCATTAAATCGCTTGAAAAGAGCGAAAAGCGCAATTTTAAATTGTATGCACAGCGTAATTCGGGGAATGAAGAACTGAAGATCATTCAATTATTTGATGCATTAGACAAAATGGAATTGTATGATGAAGAGGTTTTATTAAAGAAAAATCCTTCTATTAAAAAACAACAATTATCCAATATCAAAGCACATTTATACAAACAAATACTAGCAAGTTTACGGTTGATTGAAGACAAAGACAATATTGATATTCAATTGCACGAACAATTAGATCATGCCAGAATTTTATACAATAAAGGTTTGTATTTGCAGAGTTTAAAGATGTTAGATAAGCTGAAAGAAATTGCCGGGCAATATCAACAAATATCTTTTCAACTACAAGCCAATCAGTTCGAAAAAAAGATTGAAGCATTGCATATCACCAGAAGTATTGAGAACAGGGCAGAAGCATTAAGCAAAGAATCCAATCAAATTAATATTCATTTATCACTCATCGGAAAGCTTTCCAATCTTTCTCTGGAATTGTATGGTTGGTACATTAAACATGGTCATGCTCGGGATACTAAAGACGAACATGCAGTAAGAATTTTCTTTGAAACAAATTTGCCGGAATACAATATCAATGAAATGAATTTTTATGAGAAATTATATCTCTATCAATCTTTTTGCTGGTATGGTTTTATTCTGCAGGACCTCTTAACATATTATCGCTACACACAAAAATGGGTTGACCTGTTTGATGAATGCGAAAACATGAAAACAGTGGAAACAGGTCAGTATATCAAAGGCATGCATAATTTAATCAGTGCACATTTTGATTTGAACAATTATGAAAAATTTAATGAAGTTGTTCAGCAGTTTGAAGTCTTTTCTCATTCACATGCAGGTACCATGAATGCCAATGTGCGTATTCAAACATTTGTGTATTTGCACATTGCTAAAATAAATAAACATTTTCTGGAAGGCACGTTCAGCGAGGGTTTGAAGCTGATACCATATATTGAAGAAAAGTTAGAAGCCTATAAATTGCATTTAGACCGGCACAGAGTATTGGTATTTTATTATAAGATTGCCTGTTTGTATTTCGGCAGCGGTGATA
>CAIRTF010000040.1 GCA_903881425.1 uncultured Chitinophagaceae bacterium
TAAACAAAGTTGATAATATTCTGCTTATTGAATTCATATTCACTTCGCAATTGAATGTTGGGATGCCAATTATAATTATGAAATGATCCGTTAGTATATAAATAATTTACTGAATCAGGATAAATGTTCTCTCTTCGTGAATAGGAAGTACCAATTCCTTTCGATTCACCAATACCAACATTTGCATTAATGTTTAATTTACTTGTACGATAACTGATATTAGTTGAAGCGCTTGCCTCTCCCTTAGTTCCGCCACTTGCAGCAAATCTTGCATATAAACCTATTCTTCCTTTCTTAGTAATAATATTGATAACACCACCATCATAACTTGCAAATTCAGGTGGTGGATTGATCATGATCTCCACTTTCTCGACCACATTGGCAGGTAAACTTTCTAAAAAATCTTGTAATTGTTGCCCGCTTAAATTAGTAGGTTTCTCATCCATCAAAATCAATGGTGGCTTACCTCTCAATAAAAGTGTTCCATCGGGGTCAGTATTCATCAAAGGCATATTCTTTAGCATTTCAGCTGCGTTAGCACCGTTATTCAAGGCACTTTCACCGGCATTATAAATCAATTTACCATCTCGATTTTCAATTAATGGTTTTTCGGCATATACTACAACTTCGTTCAAATCAGAAGTAACGATTTTCATTTTTAGTTCATTCAAATTAAAATCACTTTTATCTTCACGCACATGAATACTATCTAAAATATAATTGGCAAACCCTGTTGCCTGAATAGTTAAACGATAATAACCATAAGGTACTTTTTCAAAATCAAATGAACCATTCTTGTCAGCAACTTGTGTTATTCTTTTCGCTGAATCGCTCTTGGGCAATAAATGAAGCGTGGCAAAAGGAATTGGTTTTTCTGATTGCACATCTACAATATTTCCAACAATTGTACCCGCAGTAAATTTAACTCCGCTATTTTGGGCAGAGATGTTTTTTGTGAAAATGATTACTAAAAATAAAATGAAGAAGTATCTGTTTGCCATGTTTAATTAACGCAAAATACTGCATTTGTTATTTTATTTTGCAGTAATTGTGCTAATGAATGTATAAACCGATTAATTTCACCACATAATCGGTAAATATGTATACAGTCTACGGAATTCCTAATTGCAATACAGTAAAAAAAACTTTGACTTGGTTAGATAAGCATAAAGTAAAATATAATTTTTACAATTACAAGACGGAAGGAATTACCAAAAGCAAATTAAAAAATTGGAGCGCTCAAAAAGGGTGGGAAAGCTTTTTTAATAAAAAAAGCAGCACCTGGCGTGAATTAGACAATGCCACACAAGAAAAAATAAAATCAGAAAAAATTGCCATTGAATTAATGACTGAGAAAACAAGTATTATTAAAAGACCCATTATTGAAGAAGACGGAAGTATTGTCTCTATTGGGTTTGATGAGAAATTATTTAATGAGATTTTTTAAAAATTACTGCAACAGTTCTTTTAACTTTTTGCTTAGCTCAGCACCACGCAGGTCTCTCGCAATAATTTTTCCTTGTGGATCTATTAAAAAATTCTGCGGAATACTTTGTACATGATATAATTGCGCTACTGCATTTGACCAATATTTTAAATCACTTACATGTGTCCATTTTAAATTATCTTGCTTAATGGCTTGCAACCAGTTTAATTTTTCCTGATCCAATGAAACACTCAGCACTGTAAAATTTTTATTTTTGAATGCATTGTAAGTAGCTACAACATTGGGGTTTTCTTCTCTGCAAGGTTTACACCAGCTTGCCCAAAAATCGAGCAATACATATTTGCCTTTAAAAGAAGATAAACTTACCGGATGATTAGCTGTATCATTTTGTGTAAAATTCATTGCCGTTGATCCAACACTGCCAATTTTAGATTCAGCAATTACTTGCTCTATCGTTCTTGCATAAGTTCCTTTTTTTGCAGAAGTCTGTAAAGCAGTATATCTTTTTTCTAATTCATTCGGATTATCAAATAATTGAGCAATGATCAATAATGCTAACGGACTAACAGGCGAAGCAGATTTTTCCTGCGTAAATTTTATTACATGATCAAATAACTTAGTTCTTGTATCATTAAACACATTAATCAAAGAATCTCTTTTTTTACCTGCAGATTCTGTTTTAAGTTCAGTGCTTGTTGCATTCAATTTATCTTTATACAAATCTAATATTCCAATCAAACTTGTATAATCACTCTGCAGCTTAGCACCTTTTACCACAGCGAGTTTCAGCTTACCTACCTCACCCAACACAGTAATATTTTCGTTCCCCATAAAAATATTAATTGCTTCCTGGCTATCCTTAAAAACAATGACACATAATGCTGCATCAACCAATTTCCCTTTTATAATAAAATGACCACTTACTGCAATCGTATGTTCTATAGCATTTCCGTTGCCGCCATCAATCAATTGTACTTGAGTGCTATCTTTTAATCCTTTAATATCTCCGGTAATGGTAAACCCATCCTGCGCAAAACTTGTTAATGGAAATAGTAAGGCGATTAATAGTTTCTTCATCATTATTTTGAATGTCTTGTTTTAAGAATAGATATCACATCCTGCAATGTATGTCCTTTAGCATTTAGCAAAACCAAATAATGAAACATTAAATCTGCTGCTTCATTTAAAAATAATCCTGAATTATCATCTTTTGCTTCAATTACTAATTCTACAGCTTCCTCTCCAACTTTTTGCGCCACTTTATTGATGCCTTTGCTCAACAATTTTGCCACATAACTATCTTCAATATTGGCTTGTTTGCGCAAATTAATGATATCTTCCAAGTACAATAAAAAATTATCGTTATGATTTTTTTCACTCCAGCAAGTATCAGCTCCGGTATGACAAACAGGCCCTAAAGGATGTGCTTTAATTAATAAAGTATCATTATCACAATCAACACTCATGCTTTTTAATTCTAAATAATTTTTACTCTCCTCGCCTTTTGTCCATAAACGATTTTTTGTTCTGCTAAAAAAAGTTACTCGTCCGGTTTCTTCTGTTTTCTTTACTGCTTCTTCATTCATAAAACCTAACATCAATACTTTATTGGTATTAAAATCCTGTACAATAGCAGGAATCAATCCATCACTATATTTTTTAAAATCAATTTTCATAAATGAATATATTTTATGTTCCAAACTTTATATCATTTTTCAAGAGCTGTTGCGTCGCACACTTCAGCATTCCATTCTTTATTCATCATTTTCTTCTCATTCTATTTCTTCCAAAAAGAATGATTACAATAGCAGCTAAAACAGCAATACTGATAATCATAACCGCACATTTATTTGATGCTTCTGCAAATATCGTTTCAAATCCGGAATGGCCACTTCTTTAAAATGAAAGATACTGGCTGCCAATGCTGCATCGGCTTTTCCTTTTGTAAAAATATCTACAAAGTGTTCTATTGTTCCGCCACCTCCGCTTGCAATTACAGGCACAGAAAGGTTTTCAGCCAATTGTTTCGTAATATCAATCGCAAAACCTTTTTTAGTACCATCGTTGTTCATAGATGTCAATAATATTTCACCGGCTCCAGAATCAACAGCTTGCTTAGCCCAATCAAAACATTTGATTTCAGTTTTTACGCTGCCGCCATTGAGATACACATACCATTCTCCATCTTCTTCCTTTTTGGCATCAATCGCTAATACCACAAACTGACTTCCAAATTCATCAGCCAATTGTTTTATTAATAATGGATTTTTAAATGCAGCAGTATTAACAGAAATTTTATCTGCTCCATTATGCAATAATACAGAGGCATCTTCAACAGAACTCACACCACCACCCACCGTAAATGGAATATTAATATGATGAGATATTCTATTAACCAACTCACTCAATGTTTTTCTTTTTTCATTCGTTGCGGTAATATCTAAAAAAACTAATTCATCTGCACCTTGTTGCGCATAGAATGCACCCAACTCAACCGGATCACCGGCATCACGAAGATCAACAAAGTTGGTTCCTTTCACTGTGCGACCATCTTTAATGTCCAAGCAAGGAATTATTCTTTTGGTTAACATATCAATTGATATTAGTTCGTGTAATATCTTCTAAAGTAATTCTTCCCTCATAAATAGCTTTTCCTACAATTACTGCACTGCACCCAATTTGTTTTAATTCAATCAAATCCTTCATTGAACTTACACCACCACTTGCAATGAAATATAAGGAAGGAAATTTTTGAATAATATTTTTATATAACTCAATTGAAGGACCTTCTAATTTTCCATCTTTACTTACATCGGTGCAAAAGATCTGCTGCACCCCGTATTTAATATGTTTCTCCATGAAATCATACACATCAATATCTGTTGTTTCCAACCATCCGCTGACTGCAATCTTTTCATCTTTTACATCTGCACCTAGTAAAAATTTATCAGATCCATATTTATTTAACCATTCAATGAAAATGCTTTCACTCTTAACGGCCATACTTCCAATCGTTGCCAATGCAGCACCGGAATTAAAAACAATCTCAAGATCATTTTCGGTTTTAATACCGCCTCCAAAATCAATGATTAAATTTGTATTTGCCGCAATTGTTTCCAATACTTTCCAATTTTGTACAGTACCTGCTTTTGCACCATCCAGATCCACCAAATGCAATCTTTGTAAACCTGCATCAGCAAAGGCTTGTGCCACTTCCAGTGGATTCTCATTATACACTTTTTTTTGTGCATAATCACCTTGTGTTAAACGAACACATTTACCATCGATAATATCTATAGCGGGAATAATTTGCATCACAATTCTATAAAGTTTCTTAAAATTTGTTCTCCAACTTGTGCACTTTTTTCTGCATGAAACTGTACACCATAAAAATTATTTTTATGAATGGCTGATGCATAAGGTTGAATATAATCTGTTGTAGCAATAGCAAAAGTATTCATCGGCACATAATAACTATGTACAAAATAACAATAGCTATTTTCAGGAATACTCTTCATCAACGGAGAATGCAAATCGTAAATATTATTCCACCCAATTTGCGGCACTTTATATTCGAGAGAAATAAACTTTTTGACGGGTTCTTCAAATATGCCTAAACACTCTGTATTATTTTCTTCTGAATATTTACACAACAATTGCATGCCCACGCAAATACCGAGTACAGGCTGTTTCAGCGATTTAATAATTTGATCAAGATTATTTTCCTTCAAACTATTCATCGCACTATTGGCTTCACCAACACCGGGAAAAATAACTTTATCGGCAGTAATAATTTCTTCGTGATTATCAGTTACAATAGCACCAACACCAATTCTTTCCAAAGCATATAGTACACTCTGGATATTACCTGCATTGTATTTGATGATTACTATTTTCATGCCCCTTGCCCCTAAAGGGGAATTTTATTTTATGATGCTTTCTAAAAAATGTTGAGTTGTCAATTCAATATTACTTGCATTCTCCAAAGCTTTAATAAATGCAGATCCAATAATGGCTCCATTGGCATGTTTACATGCAGTAGCAAAAGTTTGTTTGTCTTTAATTCCAAAGCCAACAAGAATTGGATTATTGAGTTGATATGATTGTAATCTTTGCAAATATTTTTCAACTGCATTAAAATCTTTTTCACTTCCGGTTGTTGCAGATGAACTCACTGCATATAAAAAACCTGAACTCAATGCATCTAATTTTTTAATTCTTTCTTCTGATGTTTCCGGTGTGACCAGGAAAATAAAATCCAATCCATATTTTTTTATGATCGCACCATACTCAGTTTCAAATTCATATTCAGGTAAATCAGGCAAGATCAATCCATCAATACCAACTGCAGCAGCATCTCTGCAAAAATTTTCAAATCCGTATTGCAAAACAGGATTCATATAACCCATTAAAATAACGGGCAACTGAATACTTTTTCTAAACTCTTTCAATTGTTCAAATAAAATATGAATGGTCATGCCATTGCTTAAAGCCTTACTACTACTGGCTTGTATCACTTCTCCATCAGCCAATGGATCGCTGTAAGGCATTCCTAACTCAATAATATCTGCACCATTTTTCTCTACTGATTGCATGATTGTTATTGTACTATTTAACTCAGGATAACCTGCTGTACAATACACATTCAAAACATTTTCCTTTTTTTGTCCGAATAATTTTACAAGCCTGCTCATTTATTAAAATCTTTAAACATCAAATATTTTGTTTCATCACTTTCTGTTAAAGTAAACCCCAATTTGATATACAATCTTTGTGCATGAACATTTAACTTCAACACTTCTAAAGCAATTCTTTTATTAGCACGCTCTGCTTTTGATGAATACATTTTACAGATACTTGTTCCTATTCCTTTATTTTGGAATGATGGCAAAATATATAAACTACTAATAAAAATCTGATCTGCAGTTTCTTTTACTTCAACTGTTCCAATAGCAACCTTCTCCATCATGATTATTTGAATATCATTAACATGAAAATTCTCTTGATGAAATTGAATTTGAAAAACCTCATCCCAACCCCAAATGTCTTCAATATATTTTTTCAGAACTTGCTTCTTAACATTATAAAAAAAATCTGAATCCTCATTTGTTGCACTTCGTAAATTATACTCCTCCATTAAATATTCATTGCTTTCATGTACGTTGCTAAATCTTTATCACCCCTTCCACTTAAGCAAACCACCACCTGATCGGTATTTTTAAATTTCATTTGCTTTAATGCAGCAAAAGCATGCGCTGTTTCTAATGCAGGAATAATACCTTCCAATCTGCTTACTTCAAATGCATTTTGCATGGCTTCATCATCCGTAGCACTCAAAAAAATACCGCGACCACTATCAAATAAATTAGCATGTAAAGGACCCACACCGGGATAATCCAAACCCGCTGAAATGCTGTGTGGCTCTACAACCTGACCATCTGCTGTTTGCATTACCAAACTTTTACTACCATGTAAAATACCAGGTTTGCCTAATTGTGTTGTGGCTGCACTCATGCCACTGTTAACACCATGACCTGCTGCTTCTACTGCCACCAATTGAACAGATAACTCATCTAAAAAATGATAGAATGCACCTGCTGCATTACTACCACCACCCACACAAGCAACTACATGTGTTGGCAATTCGCTTCCTGTTTTTTCTTTTAACTGCCAACGTGTTTCTTCACTAATTACACTTTGAAAACGTGCAACCATATCCGGATATGGATGCGGACCAACCACACTTCCAATAATATAATGTGTATCATTGGGATGATTGATCCAATCTCTTATTGCTTCATTCGTTGCATCTTTTAAAGTCTTACTTCCACTTTTTGCCGGAACCACTTTTGCACCTAACATTTTCATGCGTGCAACATTAGGCGCTTGTCGTTCAATATCTTTTTCACCCATGTATACAATGCATTCCATTCCTTTCAATGCACATACTGTTGCAGTTGCAACACCATGTTGACCTGCACCAGTTTCTGCAATGATTCTTGTTTTGCCTAATCGCCTTGCCAATAAAATTTGTCCGATAGTGTTATTAATCTTGTGTGCACCGGTATGACATAAATCTTCTCGCTTCAAAAAAATATTTGTTTGATGCAATGCACTTAAACGTTGCGCTAAAAATAATGGTGTTGGCCTGCCAACATAATCTTTCAACAATAATTGAAATTCTTTTTGAAAGCTGGTTTCAGCGATGATGCTCAAATATTTTTCTCTTAATTCCTCCACATTTCGATGTAACATTTCAGGAATATAAGCGCCACCAAATTTGCCGTAATAGCCTTTTGTATTAGGTTTTTGATATGTTAATGTCTGTGTCATCACTTGTTCACTAATTATTTTATTTGCGTTTTAAAAATGATCAATCCTTTGCTGTCATCAATACCATTTACCAACCCATCATAGTTATAAGTAATTTTATAATGATCGATCAAATACACAGTGCCATTGGTGTTATAATACAATTTCACATCACCCACTTTATCGATTAAACCATCATAAGTATAAGTAATAGGTACATCGCCTATCTTACTCACTTTGCCATCATAAGTATAATCTATTGCAACATCATTAATAGCATTCAATTGTCCTTTTTCATTATAATTGACATTCAAATTTCCAACTCGAGAAACACGACTAATACTTGCATTACTTACTTTGCCACTTTGTACAACTGAGAGATCACTCAATTGTCCGTTTTGTGAAATATTCAAATAAAAATCTCTCGTATAAAAACTGATGGCATATTTTCCGTTTTGTGATAAATAAAAATTATACTTTATGCCCGATAAAGAATAAGATGGAGCTGAATATGCGTTTTTATTTCTGGTAAGATCGATCTTTTGAAAATTAGTTTCTTTTTGAAATGCGCTATTGTCATTTACAATTTTAGTTCTACCGGTTGTCGGATTACTATTGGTAAAAGTATTATTGTTAACAGGTGGCGGTTCAACCATAACAGCATTGCTATTACTGTTAGAAGCCGCAGCCAGCATAGCAATAGAGTCGATAGTGATTGGTTGAACTGTAATTGGCTGACCGGCTTTTGGTAATAAAACTCCCGTTGTTACTGTTTGAGATTTAAGATCTGATTTAACAACTGTATTATTATTGTTACCATAATCATTGGGTAAACTACCATCAAGATTAGA
>CAIRTF010000041.1 GCA_903881425.1 uncultured Chitinophagaceae bacterium
AATATTCTTTGCAAATACACTTGCTCTTTCATCATTCAAACTATAAGTAAATTGTCTCGCAGCGTCTAAATCTCTGCTTCGTTTCAATCCATACTTATTAATTAATGTGCCGCCATTTTTTATTTTTTGAGAAAATTGAATGAATGCTTTCTCCACCTCTTCTGCTGTTCCATAAATATCTAAATGGTCTGCATCCATTGCAGTGATGACAGCAACATCGGGTGATAACTTTAAAAAACTCCTATCGTATTCGTCTGCCTCTACTACTACATTATTCTTTTCGCTACTCCAGAAATTTGTTTGATAATTCGCTGAAATGCCTCCCAGGAAAGCATTACACCCAAATCCGGTATCCCGTAGAATATGAGCAATCATTGTGGTAACAGTTGTTTTACCATGTGTGCCGCCTACACAAACATTAAACGAATTTTCTGTAATCCATTGTAATACATCACTTCGCTTTACCACATTGTATCCGCTTTCTTTATAAAAATTCAGTTCTTTATGTTGCGCCGGAATGGCCGGCGTATATACAACTACATCCACATTTTTTGGAATGATGTTTACATTTTCTTCATAGTGAATATCAATTGCCTCTTCTTCCAATAACTGTGTCAATGGTGTTAATGTTTTATCATAACCACTCACTTCAACATCTTTCGATTTGAAATATCTTGCCAATGCACTCATGCCGATACCACCGATACCGATAAAATAAATACTTCTTATATTATGTAATTGATTCATTTTAAATTTTTCAATATTTCATTTGCAATCACTTCATCCGCATTAGTGATGGCCAGCTTTGCAATATTTTCTTTTAACTGTATCTGCAATTTTTCGCTGCGCATTAAATCTGTCAACACATCTACTAAAACAAATGGTGCTTCGCCATCTTTTACAATCAACGCTGCTTTTTTATTAACCAGATACATAGCATTGGCTGTTTGATGATCTTCAGATGCGTTTGGATATGGCACAAAAATCACCGGCTTCTCAACAATACATAACTCAGAAACCGCCATAGCACCTGCTCTTGAAATAACCGCATCTGCAGCTGCATAAGCCATTTCCATCTCATAAATAAAATCTTTTACCCAAACGTTTTTTCTACCGCTGGCAATAGAAATATATTTTGCTGCAGTTGTTTTTCCGGTTTGCCATATCAATTGCAAATTGTTTTTTTCAAATGCATCCAAATGCGCTGCTATTGCATCATTAATACTTTTTGCTCCCAGACTTCCACCAACTACCAACACCGTTTTTTTATGCTCATCCAATTTAAAAAAATGAATCCCTGCTGTTCTTGTTACAGTTGATTTTGCTATGATTTTTCTAACGGGATTCCCTGTAATCATTAATTTATTTGCAGGAAAAAATTTCTCCATTCCTTCAGTGGCAACAAAAATCTTTGTTGCTTTTCTTCCTAATAAAATATTACTTGTTCCTGCATAAGAATTACTTTCATGCAAATAGGTAGGTATATGTTTTGATTGCGCAAAACGCAATACCGGAAAACTCGAATAACCACCCACCCCAATTACCGCATCCGGTTTAAATTCTTTAATGATCTCCCTTACTTGCAAAAAACTTTTGATTAGCTTTAATGGCAGTGCAATATTTTTTATCAAAGAGCTTCTGTTAAATCCTGCAATATCAATTCCAATTATTTTATAACCGGCCTGCGGAATTTTTTCCATTTCCATTTTTCCTTTTGCGCCTACAAATAAAATCTGAATGCTTGGTCGCAATTCTATTAATTCATTCGCGATAGCTAATGCAGGAAAAATATGACCGCCAGTTCCACCACCTGCGATAATAATCTTACTCCCTATTCCTAAAGAGTGTTTAATATGATCAATATTTTTTACTTCTTTCATGCAACTATAGACTCAGCCTTATTAATAGTTATAATATCATCACCTTCTGCCTGTTCAACATTTCTTGCCACACTTAAAATAATACCGATTGCCCCGCAAGTAAATAAGAATGAACTTCCTCCCATGCTTACTAATGGCAAGGTTACTCCGGTAACCGGAACAATATTTACATTTACTGCCATGTTTGCAACTGCCTGTATTACTAACGTGAAACTCAATGCCAGTGCAAGAAAAGCACCAAATGCATAAGGGCATCTTCTGAAAATTCGAATACACCGAAATAGGAATAATAAATAAATGATGATGATAAATGCACCACCTAATAATCCATATTCTTCAATGATAATCGAATAAATAAAATCGTTATACGCTTGCGGTAAATAATTTCTTTGCCTGCTATTCCCCGGACCTAAACCCATTAAAATGCCACCATTAGCAATAGCAATTTTTGCCTGCTGCACTTGATATGGTGTTTCTTTATCTTTTGCGTAAACAAAATCCTGCACACGTTTTACCCATGTTCTGAATCTTCCGAATGAATGCGTTGTTTCTGTTTGCTCTGTTGTATTGGTTTTCTTTTTATCATAAGTCACTACTGCTACAGAAACAATTAATGCCAATGGAATCATCGCAATCAATATCACTAAAAAAATATGTTTAAGACTAACTCTTCCTATAAACATTAACAGCAATGATGTTGCACCAGTCAATAATGCATTGGACAAATTTGCCGGCATAATTAATATACAAACAATAAATACAGGAATGACAGCCGGAATAAATCCTTTCTTAAAATCTTTAATTACCTCTTGTTTCTTACTCAACACTCTTGATAAATACATAAACAAAGCCAGCTTTGCAAAATCGCTTGTTTGAAAAGTCATGTTGATGATGGGTAATCTGATCCACCTGCTACCTTCATTAATTTTGGCACCAAAAAACAGAGTATAGATTAATAATGGAATAGAGATGAAAAACAATATAGTAGCCACTCTTGAGTAAAGAGTATAATTAACCCGATGCAAAAAATAAATAATGAACATTCCCACCAACATAAAAGCCAATTGCTTGAAAAGATATACTTCATTATTACCCTTATTCATCTTGTACGCCAATGAACCCGTAGCGCTATACACTACTAAAACAGAGATTAATGCCAATAAAATAACAATACCCCAGATGTATTTATCACCTTTAGTTCTCTCAACTAATTGAGAACGCATCCCTTCAACTGTGGGTATTTGAGAAAATAATTTATCGGCAGTTTCTAATGGCATTGATTGATCTTTTATCTTCTATAATTCTTTTACTGCTTCTTTAAATTGCTTGCCCCTGTCTTCATAATTTTTAAACAGATCAAAACTTGCACAAGCCGGACTCATCAATACCACATCTCCTTTGATCGCTAATTTGAAACATGCATTCACGCATTGCTTGGCAGTATTGGTTTCAACAATCGTTGGAACAATATCTTTAAAAGCAGCAATAATTTTCTTATTGTCTACTCCTAAACAAACAATCGCTTTTACTTTTTCTTTTACAAGATCAGCAATCAAAGTATAATCATTGCCCTTGTCTGTACCACCCAATACCAATACAGTGGGTTTGTTCATGCTTTCCAAAGCATACCATGTACTGTTTACATTAGTGGCTTTACTGTCGTTAATAAATTCAACGCCACGAACAGTTGCAATAAATTCCATGCGATGTTCAAGGCTTTGAAAATCTTTAACTGCCTCTCGAATTTTTTCCTTTCTGATACCAATGGTTGCAGCTGCAATACAAGCTGCCATTGTGTTGTAGTTGTTGTGCTTACCTTTCAAAGCAAAATCATAAATGCTCATACTTACTCTTTCTTCTTGAATACGGAGCATCATCTGATCGCCTTTGATGTAGCCGCCTTTTTTGATTTCATGTTTCATAGAGAATGGAAATGGGTTAATATTATGGGATAGCGTTTCCAGTTTTTGTTTGATCACTTCATCATCATCACAATAAATGAAGTAATCGTTGGTTGTTTGATTTTGAATGATCTTAAACTTGCTGTTGATATAATTTTCAAACTGATAATTATATCTGTCCAGATGATCTTCTGTGATGTTCAACAGAATAGCAACTTCTGCACGAAAAGTTTTTATATCATCCAATTGAAAAGAACTGATCTCAGCCACATACCACTCTTTCGGATCTTCTGCAACCTGCTTTGCAAATGAGTAACCGATATTACCCACCAATGCACAACTCATTCCCGCTGTCTTCAAAATATGATAGGTCAATGCGGTTGTAGTACTCTTTCCGTTACTTCCAGTAATCGCAATAATCTTACTATCCCCTTTAAACCTGTATGCCAATTCAATCTCACTGATCACTTCAATTCCTCTGGCTCGTATGGCTTTCACCATTTCATTTTTTTCAGGAATACCCGGGCTCTTCATCACTTCATTCGCATTCAAAATTTTTTCCGCAGTATGTTGGCCTTCTTCAAATTCAATTCTATTTTCAATGAGCTCTTGTTTATATTTTTCTTTTATCACACTTGCATCACTCACAAAAACATCGTATCCACTTTTCTGTCCTAATAAGGCAGCACCAATTCCGCTTTCACCGCCACCTAATATGACTAACCTGTGTTTCATTTTTTGTTACCAACTTTTTGTTTTCATAGCATCATCGTTGCGTCGCACACTTCAACTTTTATTTATCTAATCTTCAATGTCATAATACTCGCCACCACCAACAATACGGTAATGATCCAAAATCGCAATGCAATTTTATTTTCGTGAAATCCTTTCTTTTGATAATGATGATGCAATGGACTCATTAAAAACACTCTTCTTCCTTCACCATATTTTTTCTTAGTGTATTTGAAATAACTTACTTGAATAATCACACTCAAGTTTTCAATCAAAAACACGCCACAAAAAATCGGAATCAATAATTCTTTACGAACAATAATAGCGAGAGAAGCAATGATGCCACCTAATGCTAAGCTTCCGGTATCTCCCATGAAAACCTGTGCCGGATAAGCATTGTACCATAAGAAGCCAATACATGCTCCAACAAATGCACCAACAAAAATGGAAAGTTCTCCCAAATTCGGAATGAACATTATATTCAAGTATTCAGCAAAACGAATATTGCCACTAACATAAATAAAGACCCCCAATACTGCACCAATAATAGCACTGACACCTGCTGCCAATCCATCTAAACCATCAGTAATATTTGCACCATTAGATACTGCAGTAATAATAAATGTTACAATCAAAATATAAATAATCCATGTATATTTTTCTGCACCGTTACCTATCCAACTAATTAATTTGCTATAATTAAACTCGTGATTTTTTACAAAAGGAATTGATGTGATGGGTGTTTTAACTTTTACAAATTGATGTGTGGCTCCATTTACATCTTTAACAATAGTAATGTTTGAATCTTTTGCTAACCGTTCTCCTTTTTGCAATAATACTTTTGCATCATCGGGATAAATTTCTCGTTCTACAGTTACTGCATTACTAAAATATAAAGTCACACCAATAATAATTCCTAATCCAACCTGACCAATAATTTTTGAAATACCGGCTAAACCATCACTATCTTTTTTTTTATATGTTTCACCTTTTTGTTGTGCTGATCTTCGTGCTCTTATTTTAAAGTAATCATCTAAAAAACCAATCACACCTAACCATACCGTACACAAAACCATTAAACGGATATATACTTTATCCAAATTTGCAAACAACAATGTTGGAATTAAAATACTTAACAGAATAATTATACCACCCATGGTTGGTGTTCCTTTCTTTTGCATTTGTCCTTCTAATCCAAGATCTCTAACACTTTCACCAATTTGTTTTTTCTGTAAGAATAAAATAATGCGTTTACCATATACAGTAGCAATCACAAGCGATAACAATATTGCCATGGCAATTCTAAAAGTGAGGAATTGAAATAATCCTGCACCCGGAATATTATAATGTTGTTTCAGCCATGTAAATAAATGATACAGCATAGTTTGGTTTTTATTTCTTGATCCCTATTATTTATTCAACAGTTCAAACATTTCTTTTAATACTTGCTTATCATCAAAAGGATATTTTATCCCATTGATGTCTTGATATTTTTCATGTCCTTTTCCTGCCACCAGAATAATATCATCGCTATTTGCAAAACTCACCGCTGTTTTAATCGCTTCTTTTCTATCTTCAATGGATATATATTTTCTTTTTGCAGCACTCGTTAATCCTTCCTGCATATCATTTAAAATAGTATTCGGATTTTCTGTTCTTGGATTATCGCTTGTAAGAATTACTCTGTCACTCATATCACATGCGGTTTGCGCCATGATGGGTCTTTTTGTTTTATCTCTATCGCCACCGCATCCAACAACAGTGATTATTTGCTCATGGCCCTTTCTTAATTTTTTGATTGTTAATAAAACATTTTCCAAAGCATCAGGTGTGTGCGCATAATCAACTATGCCAATAATGAGTTGACTGCTGATGATATAATCAAATCTTCCTTCAGCACCACTCAATAAACTCAATACAGTTAATACTTCTTCTTTATTCTCACCCAAACAAATTGCAGCACCATAAACAGCCAATAAATTATACGCATTGAATTCACCTATCAATCTAAAATGAACTTCTTTATCATTAACAAGCATTTGCAAACCGGTTAATGCATTGTCTAAAATCTTCCCTTTAAACTCAGCTACTGTCTTTAAACTGTAATAGAATTTTTTAGCAAGCGTATTTTGCAACATCACTTCACCACGTTTGTCATCACGATTAGAAATAGCAAAGGCAGAAGGAGGCAAACAATCGAAGAAGCTTTTTTTCACTTTGATGTATTCATCAAAAGTTTTGTGATAATCTAAATGATCGTGAGTGATGTTGCTGAAAATACCACCGGTAAAAAACAAACCGGTAATTCTATGTTGATGAATAGCATGACTGCTACATTCCATAAATACATGCGTACAACCCTTATCCAGCATAAGTTTCAGCAATTCATTTAAACTAACTGCATCGGGTGTTGTATGTGTTGCCGGAATAATTTCGTCAGCAATTTGATTTTGTACCGTACTTATCAAACCACATGTATAACCTAAATGGGTGAATAATTTAAACAGAACAGTCGCAATAGTTGTCTTACCATTCGTTCCCGTAACACCTACTAATTTCATTTTAGCAGATGGCGTATCGTAAAAATTATTTGCCATGAATGCTACTGCCTCATGAGAATTATTTACTTGGACGTAAGTAATAGTTTCATTTAGTTTTTTTGGCAACACTTCGCAAACAATTACAACAGCACCTGATTCAATCGCTTTATCAATGAATTTATGTCCGTTAACTTGTTCACCATGAATGGCAACAAACACAGAACCTTTTGAAACTTTACGAGAATCAATTTGAATATCATTCACTGAAAGATTAGTGCTACCATGCACTTCCTTCAAATGAACTTTGTATAATATGTCTTGTAATTGCTTCATTAATTCAGTTCAATATTTATTTGTTGCCCTTTTGAAATAGCCTGTCCTGCTGCTATAGATTGATTGGCGACCCTTCCTTTTCCTTTTACATTTAATTTCAATCCCATTGACTCGCACAAATACACGGCATCTTTCAAACCCATTCCCTTCAATACAGGCATTGTATTAGAATTAGTTATTTTATTGGTCATTGTTATACCTGAACTATTACCATTAACAATCGTCCAATCATCAATCAATGCAGTAGAATCTTTGTAATTGAGTTTAACTTTTTTCATCACTGCTTTCACATCCTCTTTCAATCCTGCATAAGAAAAATAGCTACTGTCTTTTTTGATTTCCGAAGCAGTTGTGAATTTTGAGTCACGAACATAACGTGCATATAATCTATCAGCGATCTCTTTAAACACAGGCGCAGCAACGTCTGCGCCATGACGCTTCAATGCATGCGGTTTATTTTTGATAACAACCAAACAAGTATATTGAGGATCATCAGCCGGAAAATATCCGGCGAAAGATGCTTGATAAATTTCATCAGTATAGCCTCTGCTACCATTTGCAACTAATGCAGTTCCTGTTTTTCCGGCTACTTTATACATTGAACTTTTAAAAACAAATCTTGCAGTACCTTCTGAACATACACCTTCTAAACATTCTTTCACTTGCTTCAATGTTGCATCAGAACAAATTTTATCATCAATAGATTTTGGATCAATTGCGTCAACAATTTCATTTTGTTCTTTAATACTCTTTACTAAATAAGGCTTCATCATTTTACCATTATTCGCAATTGCATTATATAGTGTTATTGTTTGAAGCGGAGTAATTTCTATGTTATAACCAAACGCCATCCATGGCAATGTTGTAGCACTCCAATATTTTGTACCTGGCTTGTATATCACTGAATTTCTTTCACCAACCAAGTCAATACCTGTTACAGAGTCCAAATGCAATTGATGCAATCGTCTGATAAACTGATTAGGGTTATTGCTATAGTTCGAATAAACCAATTTAGCCATGCCTACATTAG
Source organism: uncultured Chitinophagaceae bacterium (assembly GCA_903881425.1). Classification (GTDB taxonomy): domain Bacteria; phylum Bacteroidota; class Bacteroidia; order Chitinophagales; family Chitinophagaceae; genus CAILAF01. The sequence goes on from CAIRTF010000041.1 coordinate 8,417, forward strand.
AACTTATTTCAAATGCACGCTTTGCTGTAACAACATTATCTTCGGCACCATGTGGCTCACTGTCAAATACAGTTTGTCCGTTGATATTCCATTTCCCAAATTCTAAATTCACAATATCATTAAGCTTTATTTTCTTATCTTCTAATAAAGAAATGATTGTTGCTAATTTAAAAGTGGAGCCTGGTTCTGTTGGATTGATAGCATAATTATAATCTTCCCAATAATTACCATCACCTCTCTTTCCAAGATTAGCCATTGCTTTGATCTTTCCTGTTTTTGTTTCCATCACTATTGCACAGCCATGTTCCGCATCATTACCAATCATCATTTTCATCAAAGCATTCTCTGTTACCTCCTGAATAAAAACATCGATTGTTGTAACAATATCTTTTCCGTTTTCTGCTTCGGTCTCAATGCCGCCTTCAATGGGAACGCTTACTCCACCTGCGATATAGCGTACTAACCGATTGCCTTCTTTCCCTTTTAATACACTATTATAAGTTAATTCCAATCCTATTTTTTGCGCATTGGCTCTGTCTAATCCAATGGTTCTGTATGCCAATAAATTGTATGGATTCAATCGTATATTCTTATCATCTGCAATAAATCCGCTTTTATTTTTTCCCAATCTTACCAATGGAAATCTTTTCAGTTCCTGATATTGTTTGTAAGAAATATTTTTTTGCAAGAGATAATATCTTTCTTCATTTTTATATCCCTCTTGTAATATTTTTTTATACTCGGCAGTGGAGTGATCTTTAAATAATTCAGACAGATTACTACTTAATGAATCCAGATTATCTTTAAACCGTTTTCCATTTTTTTCTCTTAACCCTTCTGCACCAAAATCAATATATATATCAAACTGAGGAATACTGGTGCTTAACATTTGTCCGTCTTCGCTGTAAATAGTTCCTCGTTCAGCTTCGACGATATCAATTTTTTGATGTAAACTATCTTGCAAACTTTTCCAATGTTTGCCTTGCACTTGTTGTATGTAAAAAGCTTTACTCATAATACCAATGCATACAAGCACAACGGCTATATAGCTTAAATACACTCTCCATAATATGTCACGCTTTACATCCATTATTGATGATTCCCTTCTTTTTTTTCTGATTGTAACCTTTGCGGCAATTCTTTACTTATCTTTAAACCCAATGGCTCTGCAGCTTTCAGCACTTGTTCTTCTTCACTTTTGTACATCACTTCGCTTTTTAATGTTTTATATTGGTATTCCAACTCTTTAATTTCATTTTGTGTTTTACTACTGTTTCTTATAAATCGATCTGCCATATGACCATTAGCGATATATAAAACAGCCAACAAACTCAAAAACAGAAAAAAATTCATGTTGCCTGTAATCCACTGCGTACTGAATAATTTTTTCAGCGGATTTTTATTATTATTTATTTCTGTTTCAGCCATTCTTTTTCTTATTACTTATAACTTAGTACTTACAACTTTTCTGCTACTCTCAACTTTGCACTTCTGCTTCTTGTATTTTTTTTTATTTCATTATCACTTGCAATAATTGGTTTTTTTGTAATGATCTTAAAAACAGGTTCTTTCACTTCAGACACAAAAGGGTTATCTGGCAATTCATCGAAACTACCTTGACGAAAAAAATTCTTTACCAATCTGTCTTCTAAAGAATGAAAAGTGATGATGGCTGCATGACCACCTTTTTTTAATACAGCAGGTAACTGCTGTAACATTTCTTTCAATGCCCCCATTTCATCGTTCACTTCAATTCTTAATGCCTGGAACACCTGCGCCAAATACTTATTGGGATTACCTTTCACCACCGGACTAATCAATGATTTGAATTGTTGAATTGTTTGCACCGGCATTTGTTTGCGATGCTGTACAATATGCTTTGCCAATGTTTTTGAATTACTCACTTCGCCATATTGCTCAAATAATTTGTGCAACTGCTGTTCTGAATAATTGAAAATGATATCAGCTGCATTTAATTCAACACGTTGATCCATTCGCATATCCAACGGACCATCGAAGCGAATAGAAAACCCTCGGTCTCCTTCATCGAATTGATGCGAGCTAACACCAAGATCTGCCATCACTCCATCAACAGATTGTATCTTATGTAATCGGAGAAAGCGTTGAAGGTGACGAAAGTTTTGTGGTATAAATAGAATGCGATCGTCTCGCGGAATATTCTTCTTTGCATCTTCATCTTGATCAAATGCAATCAATCTTCCTTTTGTATTTAGTTTTTCGATAATCCCTTTACTATGTCCACCGCCACCAAATGTGCAATCAACATAAATACCATCGGGTTGAATGTTCAATGCATCAATGGTTTCATTAAAGAGGACAGGAATGTGATAATCGGAATTTTGAATTTTGAATTTTGAATTTTGAATTCTTTCGTTCATCATTTCATTTTTAAACCATCATTCAACATTTTTTCCTGTCATCACTTCTTTGGCCAAATCACTAAAAGCTTCTGGTGAAAAATCCTCAAAGAGCTGTTTGTACTTAATTGCATCCCAGATTTCGAATCGATCAAGTGCGGCGGCAAGAACGATGTCTTTGCCAAGCCCGGCAAATTCTTTCAATGATTGAGGAAGCAACATTCTGCCGGCATTATCCAATTCTACTTCTGTTGCACCACCCAAAAATTGGCGACGAAATTGTCTTACTTTAGGGTCGAAATCATTCAATTGACTAATCTTGGAAATAATGAGTTCCCAACTTTTGATCGGATATAATGTGAGACATTTTTCAAACCCACGGCTGAGTATAAATCGTCCTTCTCCTTCAGGTAACTGTTTTTTCAGTCCGCCCGGAAGCAAAAAGCGACCCTTCGCATCAACTGTAGCCTCATATTCGCCGTGAAATCCGTTCATTGTTAATAATTATTGTTCAAGATTACCACTTGTTGACACAAAATAACACTTTTTCCCACTTTAAATGCAAATTTGAAGCGTTTGTATTTATCCACAACAATTCACTCTCCTAAACCCTTAACTGCATTGAGTTTTAAGCCAATTTGACGATTTAGGCTGTGATTACAATGTGAATAGCGGTGCATAAGTGATTAAAAAGCCCGCTGTGGTTGAATTTCAATTGGTTATGTGGAAAATTTTTTTGAGAAAATTGGCGGAAAATGTGGTCTTAACGCTAAAAATTGAGCTTGTACATTTGCAAAATGCATCCGAAAAATTCATCAATAACCGATTTTATTTACGAATTGCCTGCAGAACGTATTGCAAAATATCCTTTAGCTAAGAGAGATGAAAGCAAATTATTGATTTATGATAATGGGATTATTGAAGAAGATGTTTATTCAAATCTTGCTGATTATCTTCCCGATGATACTTTATTAATATTCAATAACACAAAAGTTATAGAAGCAAGGTTATTGTTTACTAAACATACCGGTTCAAGGATTGAAATATTTTGTTTGGAACCCGATCAACAATATGCGGATATCACATCTGCTATGATGCAAACTAAAAAAGTTTTATGGAATTGTTTAATTGGCGGCGCAAAAAAATGGAAAGAAGAGTTTTTATTTCAAGAAGTTTTTCTAAATAACAAAAAAATCATTCTTTCTGCAAAGATCATTGAAAAAAAAGTTGACTCTTTTTTAATTGAATTTAACTGGCATGATACACATACCAGTTTTGCAGAAATATTACATGCAGCAGGTATAATTCCATTACCACCTTATTTAAACAGAGATACAGAAGAAGCAGATAAAAAAACATATCAAACTGTTTATGCGCATCAGCATGGTTCCGTTGCAGCACCAACTGCCGGCTTACATTTTACAAATGAATTATTGAATAAACTCTCGTCAAAAAATATTGAATCAAATTTTATTACGTTGCATGTGGGCGCAGGAACATTCAAGCCCGTCAAAGCTGCTGTAATGAAAGATCATGAAATGCATGCAGAATTTATAGATGTATCTGTCGAATCAATCGAAAAAATTATTGCTTACTCTGATAAAAATATTGTTGCAGTTGGAACAACTTCTACAAGAACAATTGAAAGTTTATATTGGATGGGAGTGAAAATTAATCGTGAGTCAGCAGTCAGGAGTAAAAAAAATATTCGCATTGATGATATTACCATTCACCAATGGGATGCTTATGAATTACCTGCAAATCTTTCCGTAAAAGAATCTTTAGAAATATTATTGCAATGGATAAAAGAAAATAATTTGAATAGACTGATTGCTAAAACACAAATTATCATTGCACCAGGTTATGATGTAAAAATTACAAAAGGATTAATCACCAATTTTCATCAACCTCAATCAACTTTATTATTATTAGTTGCTGCCATTATTGGAGAAGATTGGAAAAAAGTTTACAACTACGCTTTAGGTAATGACTTTCGCTTTTTAAGTTACGGTGATGGAAGCCTGCTGTGGAAAAAAGATATTACGCAGGAATGACGGGCATTTCAATAGTGAAACTTGTTCCTTTTCCTAAAGTACTATCCACTTTTATTTTTGCTTTATGCGCATCAATAACAGTTTTAACATAGCTCATTCCCAAACCAAACCCTTTTACGTTGTGCACATTACCCGTATGCGCTCTATAAAATTTTTCAAAGATGCGCTTTGCACTTTCCTTACTCATTCCAATTCCATTATCTTCAATAACAATAACTAAATTATTATTAGTACTATGTGTAATCACTTTCAGTATTAAATTCTCTTTCGAATATTTAATTGCATTATCAATTAGATTAGAAATCAAATTAGCAAAATGAATTTCATCAGCTGCAATCATATCGTTCTTCGCATTCAATAATAATTCTACCGTTGCCTTTTTTTCCTTCAATTGCAAATCATAATTGGCTAACACTTCATTAATCACAGTATGCGCATGTAATTTTTTTAAGCTCATTTGCAATTCCTGCTTATCCATCAATGCAGCTTGTAAGATAGTTTCTACATGCTTATTCATTCGCTTATTTTCTTCTTTGATGATACCACTGAAATAATTCATCTTTTCTTTATCGTTCTGTACTTTTTCATTTCTGATGGCATCAATAGCTAAAGATATTGTTGCCAAAGGTGTTTTAAACTCATGTGTCATATTATTAATGAA
>CAIRTF010000042.1 GCA_903881425.1 uncultured Chitinophagaceae bacterium
CCATTGGTTTCTTTGCGACTCTCCGTGATTTTTGCCTTTGCAAACTTTGCGGTTAAAAATATTTACCGCAAAGGATTGAGAGAATAAGAAGAGAAGGCGCAAAGAAGTGGTTTTCGTTAGTTGTCATGCTGAGGTAGTCGAAGCTCTTGTCATGCTGAGGCACTCGAAGCATGATTATTGAATTCACCCTTCGAGAGCCTCAGGGTGACAACCATTATCACATCATCACATTATCACATCGTCAAATCCTCATAGGCAGCTTGCAATTCATTATAGGCATGTTGGTCTTTAGCAGCTTTGGCAGCAGCCATTCCTTTCTCATACCATTCAATAGCTGCATCCCGCTCTCCCAATTGTTCTAACAGTTTTGCTAAATGGTAGTAAGAACCAATATAATCCGGTGATTGGGTAAGTATGGAAAGAAATAATTCTTTTGCTTTTATTTCTTCATTGATCTTGATATATTCTAATGCAAGTGCATGACGCAGAAAATTATCTGTGGGATGTTGTGATAAGAATTCTTTGAGTTTGGTTATTCTGTCCATTATTTTTTTATACTTTTTTTAAACAAGATTTTGTTGCAATAAAAACTCTGCTATATTTGCAATTAGTTGCATAAACAACTAAATAATATTTGTATGAAAATTTTAGTCTGCATCAGTAAAACACCTGATACCACCTCAAAAATAGCTTTCAAAGATGGCAACACCAAGTTTGATGAAGCGGGTGTACAATGGATCATCAACCCCTACGATGAATGGTATGCATTGGTAAGAGCATTGGAGTTAAAAGAAAAAGATACTTCTGTTGTATTGCATTTGGTAACAGTTGGATTAGCAGATGCTGATCCTATTATTCGTAAAGCATTGGCATTGGGTGGTGATGAAGCCATTCGTGTAAATGCAGACAGCAGTGATAGTTATTATATAGCCGCACAAATTGCGGATATAGCAAAGCAAGGTGGCTATGATTTGATTTTTACCGGAAAAGAAACGATAGATTATAATGGTTCATCGGTAGGTGCCATTGTTTCAGAAATATTGGATATGCCTTATGTTTCATTGGCAACCAAATTTGAATGGAACGGAACCACTGCCACCATTCATCGCGAAATAGAAGGTGGTGAAGAAGTGGATGAAGTGAGTTTACCTGTGGTTGTAAGTTGCCAAAAAGGAATGGCAGAACAACGTATTCCGAATATGCGTGGTATTATGGCAGCCAGAACAAAACCATTGAAAGTGGCAGAGCCTGTTGCAGTGGATGCATTGACAACTGTAGTGAATTATGAATTACCTCCTGCAAAAGCCGGCGTAAAATTAGTGGCAGCAGATAATGTAGCAGAGCTGGTAAGATTATTACACGAAGAAGCGAAAGCTATATAAGTGCAGATGAAAGAATAAAATAAAATAAAATAATAATTGTGTAGCTGTTGCATTCGCACATCTGCACATTCACAAATTTTCAAATTCCTTTTATGTCAGTATTAATATTCGCAGATCAGACAGAAGGCCATATCAAGAAATCTTCTTTTGAAGTATTGAC
>CAIRTF010000043.1 GCA_903881425.1 uncultured Chitinophagaceae bacterium
AAAATTTATTTGGGGATAATCAAAAAGCAAAAACACAATTGGGATGGAAATATAATAAAAACTTTTATGAGGTACTTGATCTTCTTTTAAAAGAAGAAACGGAAAATTACAGATAATAGATAAACACCTAATTCTTAAACAATAATTAATATTTATGTACACTGAAATTAAAAAATGTAGAATAAGTAGTAGCTCAAATTTGGTTACAGTTTTGTCGTTAGGCGAGCAATATTTAACTGGTGTTTTTCCAAAAAGCGCAGATGAGAAAATTACCAAAGGACCATTGGATTTAGTTTGGTGCCCAGATAGTGGGCTGTTGCAAATGAAACAATCTTATAGTTTAGACGAGATGTATGGTGATAATTATGGCTACCGTTCTGGTTTAAATGCAAGTATGGTAAGGCATTTGCAACAAAAGATTGCAACCTTAGAGAGATTGGTTGAAATTGATGAAAAAGATTTAGTGATTGATATTGGCAGCAATGACGCAACATCGCTAAAAGCATATAAATCAAATTGCAGAAAAGTAGGTATTGACCCAACAGGAAAAAAATTTATTGAGTATTATACAGATGATATTCATCTGATTCCTGATTTTTTTTCAAAATCTGTTTTTCATAAACATTTTCCAGATAAGAAAGCTAAAATTATTACATCTATAGCAATGTTTTATGATTTAGAAGCGCCATTAGCATTCGTCAAAGATATAGAAGCCTGTTTGGCAGATGATGGTATTTGGCATTTTGAACAAAGCTATATGCCTTCAATGCTCAGAACAAATAGTTACGATACCATTTGTCATGAACATTTAGAATTTTACAGTTTCAAAGTAGTTAAGAATATGTTGGATGCCTGCGGTTTAAAAGTCATTGATGTGCAAATGAATGCAATCAATGGCGGTAGCTTTGCAGTTACTGCATCTAAAACATCAGCGTCATATATACCCAATAATCCTGTCATAAATTGGATGCTGAAGCAAGAAGAAGATATGGGATTAGATACTCCCAAACCATATAGGGATTTTGAAGAGCGTGTATATAAACATCGAAAAAACTTAACAGAATTAATTGAAGCCTTAGTAAATGATGGGAAAAAAATTATTGCTTATGGTGCGAGCACTAAGGGAAATGTACTTTTGCAATTTTGCGGATTTAACACTAGTCAAATACCTTTTGTAGCAGAGGTTAATAAGGATAAATTTGGTTCATTTACACCTGGAACTAATATTCCGATTATCTCTGAGGCAGAGGCAAAAGCAATGAAGCCAGATTATTTTTTAGTATTGCCATGGCATTTCAAAAACAGTATCCTTGAAAGAGAAAAAGAATATATTGCTGCCGGAGGAAAATTCATTTTCCCTTTACCTGAAATTGAAATTGTATAATTAATTCTTTTAAGACTAATTCATGAAGATTGCTTTGGTGCATGACCATTTGGTTGGTAAAGGAGGAGCTGAAAGGGTTTTTCAGTATTTATGCGAAGAATTTTCAGATGCTGATATATATACAGTAGCTTATAATCCAAAAGGAACATATGATGCTTTTTTAAATTTTAAAATTCATACTACATGGTTGAATAAATTTGTTCAATCAATGGAATCTTTTAGATGGTCTTTTCCAATTGCAACTTATGTAATGCAGGCAATCGATTTAAAAGATTACGATATTGTATTAAGCTCATCAACAACTGTTGCGAAATATGTAAAAATTCCAAATGGGATACATATCTGTTATTGTTATATGCCCGCAAGAGCTTTATGGCAGTCTGAGAGTTATTTTGGTGAAAGCATAAAAGGCAAAATTATGAAAATATTTTTGTCATATTTTAAAAAGAGAGATTTTAATGCAGCTCAAAAAGTAGATGAATTTATAGCCATTTCCAATATGACGAAGGAATACATTTATTCCTTTTATAAACGAGAATCGCAAGTAATTTATTCTCCGATTGATCTTACAAAATTTTCACCAAAAGGAACTAAAAAAAATCATTTCTTAATTGTATCAAGATTAGAACGCTGGAAAAAAATTGATTTTGCTATTGAAGCATTTAATAAACTTGGGCTACTACTTAGAATTATTGGAACTGGTACCGATGAAATGCGACTAAAAGAGATGTCAAAATCAAATATTTCTTTTAATGGATAATTCAATGATGAAGAGTAATCTAAAGAATATAGTGAAGCTTCAGCAGTTATATTTACTC
>CAIRTF010000044.1 GCA_903881425.1 uncultured Chitinophagaceae bacterium
ATTGTGCTGCTCAATATCTAAAGTAATGTTATATAAAGAGGCGTTCACTGAATCAGCAGGTGAAGTGCATAACAGAATGCTGTAAAATTTACCCTGAGCAAATGTGGTGTAATTGATTCTCGAGAAATTGGTACTGTCGTTATACAAAACAATATTATAAGATCCCGCAGTTAGTTGAGTGAAATTTGTTAAGCTGCTATTGGTAGTAACATCTAAAAAATGTCTCCCTTTTTGATTCAATTCATAAGCATTACCCGGATAATAAATTCTGGTGTTTAAAAACAGCGGTGTATAATAGGCCTGAGTTCTGAAATCCAACACTCTTACTCCGCAAAAACCATTGACAAGTCCGGTTAGATTATCATACACCACAGAAATTTTGTAATCATATCCAACTTTATAAACAAAGCAAGAATAATAGCCGGGTGTTAATGGCGTATTCACATTTAGAACAGTTCCGGTATTGTCAGCAATTTGAATATTGTTCAATCCATTTAATGCAGCGATATAAGTAGATGGATAATTTACTGAAACAGTTGCTACTCTTGAACTGTTCAATGATACCGACACTTGTCCGTAATTAACCAAAGTACCATAAAATTTTATATAAACCCCACCTGTAGTTGTGCCGGTTGTGCCTCCTGTGCTGCCACCTGTTACAGGAACAGTGACGGGTGTGGTAATGCCACCACTTGATGAGGAACCTGAAGAAGTATTATCAATGTATTTGGTACATCCTGCAAAAGCAAAGAAAAGAGCAATCAAAACAATAGATGATTTATTCATCCATTTGATTGTTTTTATTACCTTGTTATTATATGCTTTTGCTTCGGTCATTGATAATCATGAATTAACGATAAAAAGAACTTTTTATTTCATTTATTTATTGGCAATATAGCGAATGTTATATCCTGTTGTTCCGTTACTGAACGGCACTTTTGCAATCACCACAGTAAATATCTTTCCCGAAAAATTAAAAGGTAAACCTGTTGCAGCAAGTACATTGTCCATGTACAACGAAAAAGTACCTGCTTTAATAGAAGTGAAATTGGTTAATGGCTGCACGCGAAAAAAATCAATATCTGTTCTGTTGTAATTCACGATTGAATCTTTTGTCTGTTCATTCACCAAAGAAATTTTTGCAGGTGTATTCGGAAGATTACCTAAAATGGTATACAATGTCCGCAATTTGCAATAACCTGTTGCAGGCGAAGAAAGATCATCTGCAATAACACTAATTCCCGGAACACCTGTTGCCTGATTATAAATTAAAGAAGTATAATAAGTATTACCTGTTAATGTAATGGTGTTACTGTTAAGTGTAGTTGCGTTATTGTATGATTCAATATAAAAATTAGTAGTACCACTTGCTATTAAATGATAGCTTGTATCGGGCGGATTAAATAAATAACTTGATTTATCACTTGCTACCACTATCACTGAATAAGGAGATGGATAACCGGTCAGATCAAAATTATAGATATAAGTTTTATCAGATGGTGAAGCAGTTCCATTATTCACCACTTTTGTACATGCATACATTGAAATGATGAAAAGGATGGAGATACTAAAGAATGATATGTTTTTATTTGTTTTGATATACTGAATTTAATTATGTGCAATAACTGGACTGATCAATTGTCCGCCTCTTACATCCGTAACAGCAATTGTATAAATTTTTCCATTTAATAAATTGAAACTAAATGGATTGATGATTAATGATGTGCCAACTGTTGCATAGATCGTATAATTACTTGCGGGTATGGAAATAAAATTTTCTAAGCTGTGATCTTTTTCATGATCCAAAAAATATCTTTTAGAAAAATTAAAAGTATTCGCACCATCCGAAATGGTAAAGTTGGCTGTACCTGATGATAATGCAGTCCATAAATTCAATAACCTGACTTTTGCTTTTCCGGCAGCAGGTGAGGAATAATCGTCCTGCACAATTGTTGCTTTAGCAATATTACCATACGAATAGGCAAATGCAGTATTGATGCTGCCTGCAGCAAGATTTACGACTGTATCAAAAAAAACAGACCCTGAAATGGGCGATTGAATTTTTATATCAGTTGTGCCGCTGACAAAATTGAAATAACCAACCGAATTGAAATACCCCAAAGTTGTAATGAGTGATCCATCGTTTGGTGTAACAACAAAACCTTTATAGGGCAACAAACTATCTGCTACTGTTAAACTCAAATAAGTTTTTCCGGTAGTTGTAGAACTTCCCGAATCTACTACTTTGGTACATGCAGTAAAAGCAATAAAGACTAATATGTAAACAAAAAAACTTTTCACTAAATGGGCCAATAAATATATTGATGATAAATTACTTGTCGCCGCAATGCATTCTCACATTCATAGGAAGGAAATAGTTTGTGAAATTACTCATCCTGATACGCTATATCAAATTTGTTAAGCAAAGGCTTGTGTTTTTTATCTCTTTTTAATTCATATTGATAGATTAATTGACCTAAATGCTTCATAAACGGATAACCAACCGTCTCATAATCATATTTATCATCATTATAAATGCCGTCGCTGTTGCATGAAATGGTAGCACATAACATGAATTCCACATTATTTTTTTTGTCGATGAAGTAGGAGATATCTGTCAAAAAACCATAAGCATCGCCTACTTTATTAAAGATGCGAACATCGGGCAACAAGCTGCCTTTAGCAGAGCCATAAAATAAAAATTTGCAATACGCGTCCCAATAATTGGTGCTGTCGTAAAAAGGGAATTTGCTTTCACGCGGATATGCACTCATCCACTTCAACACAAAATCATAATCATCTTTTGTTAAATTAAATTTTCTTTTTGCATCAACATCATTAGCAAATAAAACACTTTGTAAAATATCATGCAGGTCTTGTAAATACAATCTGTTCTTGGTAGAAAAATCAAAAGGTTCATTGATCAATTGATTGCCCCGATAATAACCCTTTCCTTTTTGCACATTCAATGAAGCAAAATTATTTTTATTGTATTGAGCATCCTGATGATATAATATTTTACCCGATGAATCATAAAATGTAACAGGATTGGTAGTTCTGTTTTGTTCATTCGTTAAACTGATATTTAACCGATGACGAATTACCGCATCGCTGTAACCTTTCTCTTTTAATTTATTGAGAATATATTCCTGCCCTAAAAACTCATACAAGCGATTGAATGCATCATTATCACTTACTAAAAATATTTGTTTGATATAATTGGCAATTGTTGGTGCACTATTGCCGGCATTGGGTTGTGTAAAAATAATTTGCTGAGCAGATGAACTGCTGTCGGTGATCATCGTTGTATATTTATCAACACCCGGAATATTTAAGTTGTTTAATTTCTCCAATGCTAGAAATGCAATAGGCATTTTAACAGTTGATGCCGGATAGAAATAATTATTCTTATTTAAGTTAAAAGTAAAATCAGTAAAAGAGGGATTATTTTTTTTATCGCGATTGATCTGTGTATAAATGATCTGCACATTTAATGAATCTTTATTAGATAGAATGGAGGCGAATTCATCCGGTTTTTTCTGCATCAATCGTTCTAAAAAAATATCTGTTTGTTCAGCTTTGTTTTTCTTTTGTGCTGTTACTATCAGCACGGTAAAACAGCAAATCAGCAGAAGGTTTATTCTCATACATCAAACTTAAGAGAAATTTTGAATGGATGTTTAAAATATCAAATGGGATATGTATATTGTAAATGTTATTTATTCGCAAACCCCAATTTTCATGTGAATAAATACTTCTTAAAAACGCTTCATCATGTCCAACAACCCTGCTCAATTACAAAAACGTATTGATTCTATTGACATCCTTCGCGGTATTGTCATGGTCATTATGGCATTAGATCATGTAAGAGATTTTATGCATCAACCTGCTGAATTGGATGATCCGCTTAATTTGCTTACAACAACACCCATCTTGTATTTCACCAGGTGGATCACTCATCTTTGTGCGCCTACTTTTGTTTTTTTATCAGGCGTGTCTATTTACTTACAAAGTTTACGCAAAACAAAAGCACAACTGAGTTCATTTCTTATCAAACGTGGTTTCTGGTTGATTTTTGTAGAATGTGTTATCATTTCTTTGGCTTTTACATTTAATCCTTTCTATAATTTTATTTTATTGCAGGTGATCTGGGCCATCGGTATCAGTATGGTAATATTGGGTTTGCTGATTCGATTGCCTTATAAAGTCATGTTGATACTTGGATTGATCATTGTATTTGGGCATAACTTATTAGACATACCCGAGTCAAAACCCGATTTCAAAGCAGGATTTTGGTGGGACCTGTTGCATCATGGTTTCTTTGCGCCCTACACAATTTGGAAAGATCATTTGATCGGTATCATGTATCCATTTGTTCCGTGGACGGGTTTAATGATATTGGGTTACTGCGCCGGAATATTTTTTACTGCTGAATATTCATCTGAACAAAGAAGAAAAATTTTGTTGCGCTTAAGTTTATCTATTCTAACCTTCTTTGTTGTAGTAAGATTTATTAATGTTTATGGTGATCCGCATCCTTGGTCAGTGCAAAAAAACGGACTCTATACTTTTTTATCTTTTATGAAAGTGCATAAATATCCGCCATCATTAATGTATATGTGTGCAACCATCGGTATTTCAATAATGGCTTTATATTTTTTGGAGCGAATACAAAATAAGGTTACTGATTTTTTTCGTGTTTTCGGAAGAACTGCTTTGTTTTATTATATCCTTCATTTCTATCTGATACATACTATTTGTGCCATTTTATTTTTTACAAGAGGTCATTCATTCGAATTTGCTATTACTGCTGCTAAACAAAATCCTTTCCTGTTTTTGATTCCCGGAGAAGGCTATAGTCTTGGAATAGTTTATTTGATTTGGGCATTTGTGATCATCAGTTTATATCCAATATGTAAATGGTATGATCAATACAAGACCGACCATAAAGAAAAATGGTGGCTGAGTTATTTATAAGAATTTACACGGTGATCTTTAAATTCAAGATTTTAAATATTTATTAATGAGAGTTTTATTGGTAACATGCTTCTTATTTAGCTGCTTGCAAACAACTGCGCAAAAATTAAATACTGATAGCTTGTGGCGAATTTTAGAAATCACCAACAATGATAGCACCCGATTTGATATTTTAGTACAGCTTAACGATTACTCTCAAAGTTCTACTGTTGACTCTAATTTTTACTATGCTAAAAAGATTTTAGATTATTCTGAAAAAACAAAAAACAAAAGATTTATTGCTTATGCAACACTAACAATTGGATACCCTTTTTTCAGAATTGGTGACTATAAGAATGTTCAAGAATGTATAACTAGGGCTTCAAAAATTATTGAAAAATACCCAGACAATGAAGTTGAGGCAAGAATAAATAATTATAGAAATCTTATAGAAACCAATCCGAACAAAAAGATTTCTTACTTGCGAAATGCGATTTCAATAATTTCAATAAATAATAGACTACATAATTCTATTCGCATTACAGCTACACTTTATTTAAACCTGGCAAGGGGTTTTTACACTATTCAAAAGTTCGATTCAGCTCTTTTATATGTTCAAAGGGCTAACGAATTATCTTTTGAACGAAACGATTTCACAAGAATCATTCTACTTCAAACAACTTTTGCGAACGTTTATACCAGTTTGGAACAATATGATTTGGCCTATGTTTATTGCAAAAAATCTTTAGTTACTGCCTCAATGTCAAATCAAATTGATGTGTATCTGAGAGCTTATCAATGTATGTTTAACTACTTTAATGCAACTAAGCAAATTGATTCAGCATTACACTATCAAAACAAAATATTTTCGCTTAATGCTCAAGATACTTACAAAGCAAAAGTTGCATCTGCAAGGTGGTTATTTAATTATTATCAAAAAGGAAATTATGTAGATAGTGCCAATAAGTATATGAACTTTTACATAATTGGAAACGATAGTTTAAATAATGCCAACAAGATCATCGAAGTTCAAAAAATAAGGTTTGAAGAGGAGTTGCGACAAAGGGATATTGAAATTGCCAAAGAGGAAGAAAAAGAATCCCGCAATCACAATATTCAACTCGCCATTACTGCTATTGCTATTTTAACTGCTATTATTTTGTTTCTTTTGTTGAGTAGAAGTATTATTGTTAGTCATAAAGTAGTTGAATTTTTAGGAGTAATTGTTTTGTTGGTGGTGTTTGAGTTTATCAACTTATTAATTCATCCTTTTTTAGAAAAAGTTACCAATCATTCTCCTGCATTGATGTTAATTGCATTAGTTGCTATTGCTGCTTTAATTGTGCCATTGCATCATCGCTTAGAAAAATGGACTACCAGTAAATTAGTAGAAAAAAACAAAGCCATTCGTTTGGCCAGTGCAAAGAAAACGATTGAAGAATTGGGAAAGCCCAACAACCTGTAACTTGCAACTTGTAACTTTTTGTTTATGCCACACGAAGCTATTTCCGTTTTTGATATGTTTAAAATTGGTGTTGGTCCGTCAAGCTCACACACACTTGGCCCTTGGCGTGCTGCATTGCGTTGCATGGAGACCATTAAAAATAAAACTGATGTAGAGAATGTTCTTTCTGTAAATGTGTTATTGTATGGTTCATTGGCAAAAACAGGTAAAGGTCATGGTACAGATATTGCAGTCATATTAGGTTTATGCGGCGAAGATCCTGTTACGATTGATGTTAATTCCATCACACCAAAGATCAATACCATTCAATCAGCAAAAAAAATGCATTTGAATAATCAAGTGATGATTGATTTTGATCCAACCATTCATGTTCAATTTTTGCATAATGAAACATTGGCTTTTCATCCCAACGGATTGTCTTTTTTAATTGAATTGAATAATGGCGAACATTTTTGTGAAACGTATTTTTCAGTGGGTGGTGGATTTGTAGTAAAAGAAAATGAAACACAGAATAAAAAACAATCTGTTGAATTGCCGTTCCCAATTAATACAGCAGAAGATCTGTTGCATTGGTGTATGAAAACCGGAATGAATATTTCTGATGTGGTAATGGAAAATGAAAATGCCTGGCGAACAGAAGCTGCAACAAAAAAAGGCATACTAACCATTTGGCAAACCATGCGTGATTGTATTTACAGAGGTTGTCATGCACAAGGTGAATTGCCCGGTGGATTGCATGTGCGCAGAAGAGCATTCGATCTGAACCGCAGATTAACGAATGATTTTAAATATGATGATTATACAAGTTGGTTAAAAGCCATTCAACAAAAAAATGATTTCACCCATATTCTCGATTGGGTAAGTTGTTTTGCATTGGCAGTGAATGAAGAGA
The DNA here is from genome assembly GCA_903881425.1 of uncultured Chitinophagaceae bacterium. Lineage (GTDB taxonomy): Bacteria > Bacteroidota > Bacteroidia > Chitinophagales > Chitinophagaceae > CAILAF01. Next base: position 7,314 of record CAIRTF010000044.1, read on the forward strand.
ATGCAAGCTTTGGCAGAGTGGTTACAGCACCCACCAATGGGGCAGCCGGAGTGATACCTGCTGTGTTGTTATACTTCATTGCTTTTTGTGATGGCAATGAGGATGAGAAGATCATTAAATTTCTATGCACTGCATCCGAAGTAGGCAGCATCTTTAAAAAAGGTTCTACTATTTCTGCTGCCATGGGCGGTTGTCAGGCAGAGATCGGTGTATCTTCTGCAATGGCTGCTGCTGCATTGACTGAATGTATGGGTGGCACACAACGACAAGCATTGATGGCTGCAGAAATTGCCATGGAACATCATCTCGGTTTAACATGCGATCCTATTGGCGGATTGGTGCAAGTGCCATGCATAGAAAGAAATACAATGGGAGCGATAAAAGCAATCACAGCATCGCAATTGGCATTACAAAGTTCTCCTGATTATGCAAAAGTAAGTTTGGATAAAGTCATCAAAACCATGTGGGATACAGCTTTGGACATGAGCAGCAAATACAAAGAAACAGCCGATGGCGGATTAGCCATTAATATTCCAATTAGTTTGCCGGAATGTTAGATTGAAATTTTTCTACTAATGCTTTTCCATTAAGTAATGTTTTTTCAAAACATCTTCTCCGTATTCATTTCCTTTTTCTCTCCAAATAGCATGAATATGATTGGCACTTTTTCTCGGTCCGCCATTATTATCAAACTCAATTAAAAATGTGGGTCCGTTTAAAATAAAATAATGTGCTTGCTTTTCTTCCAATCCACCGATCCAACCAAAATAAACATTATCAATACCTGCTTTTAAAATTTTATCATATTCAATGGTTGCTTTATCGTATTCCAAATTATATACAAATTCTCTGATGATATATTCCATTACCGATTTTTGTTTTGCAGTTAATTCTTTTCCCTGAATGCCCCAATTATCTACCAATCTTTTACCGCTCTCTGCTGCGGTAATAATATCTCCTGGCACTTCCGAACTCATGATGGCTTTTTTCTTTTGTGCATCCGTTAATAAATTAATGAGCTTCAATCCCAAGTCTTCTTCCTGTCCTAATACACGCCAGCCTGCATATTCCGAATTCACATATTCGGCCGGATCTGTTCCTACAAAAAATGGTGTGACAGATATTTTATCATCAACAAAAGTGAAGTTCACCGATAAATGATGCCCCTCTAATTTATAACCCCATTGATTATCGTTAGGCGAACCAAAAAATGCAAAATAATAATTACGTGGCGACCAAAGCAATGACCTTACAAAACCGTAAGTAGTATCGTCCATTTCTTTTTTATAATAGAGACTATCATAAAAACGATTGATCAATTCATCTAAATGCATAATGCCGGTTGCTTTTAAATAACCTTGCGAACTGAGCGAAGCCGATAATATTCTATGCACTAATTTTCTTTGATCATCATTCATATTACCAATACTGGTGCCCACTCTTGCCCTTAAACCAACAGGAAGATTATTCCATTTTAATCGGGAGGTATCGTTGAATGCGAGATTGCCGGAACGTTTTTGAATAGTAGTGAAAGCATTATTTAATTGTATGGCATACGCTTTAATTTCTTTGGCATAATCTGATTGTGCATGGGCTATGTTGAAACATAAAAAGGCAATCAGGTAAATGGATATTTTTTTCATGATAGAACTATTAAAATGATTGAAAATTCTTTTCAGTTATTCAATAATGAAATTGAATTATGCTTTAAATATACTTCTTAGATTTTAAATATTGCCTTTCTCTGTTATTGATTGTAATTGCCAAACATCTTGCATGTTCTTGTACCGAGAACATATGACGAGAAGTGCTTTTTTTGCAAATTACATATCAGGCTTTTTAGCAGAAGCGATTAGATTAACATCGACAAGTTCTAGTGATTTAACCATATCCTTAACTGTCTCTTTGTATTTTTTAAAATGAGTTGTGGTTATGTGTGATTGGTATGCAGCAGTATCAGCATAGATTTCCAGTATAGTGATGTGTGATGGATCACTTTTGTCGGCAACAGCGTAATAAGTTAATACACCTGGCTCAAGACGAATAGCAGTCGTCATTTGTTCTTTTAGTGCACTGTTATACTTGTCCAATTGCAAGGGGTCTACTTTAATTTTTGCCAACCTGACCATTTGAAATTTTTCCTGTGCCATGGTATTTTTACTAAATGAAAGTGTCAGTATAAATAAGCTAATTATAACAGCCAACAATTTTATGCGTCTTATATGCGCTTTATTTGTTGATTTGTAAATTTTCATGTTTTTAGTTTTTTTGATAAAATTTTTATTGTCAGTAACTGTATCAAATTTATAAACAAGTTGCTTGAGTTGTGTCATTCAAGCTGTTAGTTTAAGGTTGCCGCATCCGGTTGTCAATACTTTCAAGTAAAAATGAGTGTTGAAAATCAATGTTTTAATCTTCGCTTTTTTGTATTGTTGTTGCGTCAATCACCTGTTTGTACATTTTGTATTGTTGGGTTCACCAATCAATTTTTCCTTTAACAATCACTCGCTAAACAGTTCCAATATTTATAAACCCTTCCTGTCAATTTTTCCCTTTTCTTTGCGTGGCAGAAAAATTGCCTATTGTAATTGACTATATAAAACTATTATGGAAGACAAAGAAATGCAGCCAACTGAAACAATTGACAGTAATAACCGAATTGGCACTGACGAAAACGCAGCGGGTGATACTTTATTAAACGAGCCTGTTGCCGAAGAAAATGAGTTAGAAAAACTAACAACAGAGCTAAAAGAGCAAAAGGACAAATACATTCGCCTGATGGCAGAGTTCGAGAACTTTCGCCGCAGAACTTCTAAAGAAAGATTGGAACTGATTCAAACTGCCGGAAAAGATGTCATCGTTTCCTTATTGGAAGTATTGGATGATTGCGACCGTGCAGAAAAGCAATTACAATCTAATGCCGATATTGAAGTGCAGAAAGAAGGTATTCAATTAGTGTTTAATAAAATAAAAACCACTTTGCAAAACAAAGGTGTAAAAGCAATGGATGCTGTGAATACCGATTTTGATGTAGAGAAACACGAAGCCATTACCGAAATTCCTGCGCCAACAGATGCATTAAAAGGCAAAGTAGTAGATGAAGTGCAGAAAGGTTATTATCTAAACGATAAATTAATTCGCTTCGCAAAAGTAGTGGTGGGAAAATAATCAGCCAATTAGTTGATTTGATAATTTGATAATTCACAACATTATCTCATCATCAAATTATCATATTATCGAATTATTACATTATGAGTAAAAGAGATTATTACGAAATATTAGGCGTTAGCAAAACTGCATCGGCAGATGAGATTAAGAAAGCGTATCGTAAAGTAGCGATGCAATTTCATCCTGATCGTAATCCCGGTGATAAAAGCGCAGAAGATAAATTTAAAGAAGCAGCCGAAGCATATGAAGTATTAAGTGATGCTGATAAAAAAGCAAAGTATGATCGTTATGGTCATCAGGCCTTTGCTCCGGGCAGCGGCGGTTTTGGTGGCGGCCATGCTTCTAATATGGAAGATATTTTTAGTCAGTTCGGAGATATTTTCGGTGATGATATGTTTGGTAATTTCTTTGGTGGTAATAGAAGAAGCAGTGGCGGTGGAAGAGCAGCCAGAGGACAACGTGGTAGTAATTTACGCATTAAAGTAAAACTCACTTACGAAGAAATTGCAAAGGGTGTTACTAAAACAGTAAAGGTTAAAAAGCATGTGGTGTGTAATACTTGTGGAGGTAATGGTGCAAAGGATAAAGGCAGTGTGCAAACATGCGCCACTTGTGGTGGCAGCGGACAAGTAAGAAAAGTAACCAGCACTTTTTTAGGACAAATGCAAACAGTTACAACTTGTCCAACTTGTAACGGAGAAGGTTCAACAGTTACTGCGAAATGTACGGCTTGTAAAGGTGAAGGAAGAGTGTATGGCGAAGAAACCATTTCAATAGAAATACCTGCGGGTGTGCAGGAAGGTATGCAATTAAGCATGAATGGAAAAGGGAATGCAGGAGAACGTGGTGGTGCGCCGGGTGATTTAATCATACAGATTGAAGAAGAACCGCATGCAGAATTACATCGCGATGGATTGAATGTTGCGTACGATTTGCATATTTCATTTCCTGATGCAGCATTCGGCATTCAGGCAGAAGTACCAACGATAGATGGAAGAGCAAAAATTAAAATACCTGATGTTACACAAAGCGGACAAAT
>CAIRTF010000045.1 GCA_903881425.1 uncultured Chitinophagaceae bacterium
AGAAAGAATTAAAACTTCGGATGATAAAATTATCGATAAGAATTATGTGGAGTGGGTTGAAAAAAACAAATTATTTGCTGATTATTTTTTTAAGTACGATTCGTCAAATCAATATTTTTATCTTAACACAAATCATGTATTGCAGATCACTTATAAAAAGGGAGTAGAAGATTATGCATACACTGTTAGAAATAATACCGACGGCTCATTTCCAATTTCATATATAGCTGTCAATAATGACGAACATAAAATTCGTGTTGAAAATAACGGAGCTTATTATGATATATGGGATTTGATTAAAGATGGCTATTGGCGTTGGCTAAAATTGGCCGATCAATTACCCATTGATTTTGGCGAAAAATGATTTTATATGTTGTTCAATATTTTTTTTCCTCTGCTTTTAAATGCTGCAGTTTCTGTATCCCATCTTTCTTCAATAATTATTTTCAATTCGTGTTTTATTTCGGGATAAAACTTCGAAAGATTAAATAGAGTAGTTAATGAAAACGCTTTGATAGCAACAGGTGTAGAAGGTTGTTCAATAAAATTAAAACATGCATTCATTACTGTTCCATGAAATTTTTCGGGAATGTCGATGGCTTCTAAAACACGTACAGCATTTCTGATGACTGCAGTGTGAACATTTGATTTTTGCAACACTGCCACTAAATCTTTAATAAACGGTGTAATCATTACCGGTTTCTTTTTTGCAGCCCAACTTACACTCCATGCAGCTCTTTGTGCCAAACGATATTCATCACTCATAAAACATTGCATCAATGCTTTAAAATTCTTTTTTGAAGTACATGCGTAATTGGCAATCTTTAAAGCATGTTCTTTGCTATGCTCTTTTAATATCTCTTCGCGAAGATTCATTATTGATTGATCAATGATTTTATTTTTTTGATCTCTGCTTCATTAATAAAATCCAAACTAAAATCTTCTTTTATTTTTTCATTGATGAATAAAGTAGAAGATGAGATCGTTTTTCTTGCGGATGTATGAAATTCAATTGCACCAGTATATTCTTTTATTTCTAAAACATTATTGCTTCTTAATCCACTGCCCGGCATGATGATAATTCTTTCATCTGCTTGTTGAATCAGTTGTTTAATTAATTCTAATCCATCCATTACATTCGGAACCTGTCCGCTGGTTAAAATTCTATTGCAACCGCAATTAATAATTTCTTCTAATGCTTGTAATGGGTCATTGCATCTGTCGAAAGCTCGATGGAACGTGACTTCCAGTGGATAAGCTAATTCTATCAATTGTTTTGTTTTATTTGTATCAATACTTCCGTCTTTTTTTAATAAACCAAAAACTACCCCTTCAAATCCTAATTCTTTACAGAGCAATACATCTTTTTTTATGATTGAAAATTCATCATCCGAATGAAAATAATCACCTCCGCGTGGACGAATCATTGGAAACACCGGAATCGAAATTTTTTCTCTGATGGTTTTTAAATAACCATAAGATGGAGTTGTTCCGCCATTGGCATAATTCTCGCAAAGTTCCAATCTGTCAGCACCTGCTTTTTCAGCAGCAATAGCAGTTGCAATATTGAAGACACATATTTCTAAAATATTTTTCATTGATTATTTTTTCTACAAAACATATTTTCCATCCACTAAAAAGTTTTTATCATCTGCATAACAAACGGCGAAGTTGAACCCTTTTTGCAAACAGTAACCACCGTATTCACCTTGTTTATTAATAGCAATAAAACCTACTTGAATTTGTTTTGATTTTTCAATGCCCTTTGCTTTAATAATTCTTTCTACTGCTTTTTTACAAGCTTCTTCCGGATGTAATCCGCTGCGCATGAATTCAACTACTAAATGTGTTCCGCAAATACGAATTACATCTTCACCTTGTCCTGTTGCTGTAGCAGCTCCAATTTCATTATCCACAAATAATCCTGCACCGATAATAGGGGAGTCGCCAACTCTTCCACGCATTTTAAAACCTGCACCGCTTGTTGTACAACTGCCGCTTAAATTACCATTGGCATCCATAGCAATCATACCAATGGTATCATGATTCCATTCACCGGTTTCTAATTTAGTAGGTGCAAATGCAGATATGCCTTGATTCTTCTCAATATTAATTACCGGTTTGTATTCACTTTTCTTCAACCAGTTTCTATAAGCTTTTTCTGCAGGGTCACTTAATTTTTTTTCTTCTAAAGTAAATCCTTCGGCTACTGCAAATTGTTGTGCGCCTTCCCCAACCAACATTACATGCGGTGTTTTTTCCATCACTCTTCTTGCAACGGAAATGGGATGTTTAATCCGTTCTAAGAAAGCAACAGAGCCGCAATTGAATTGATGGTCCATAATACTCGCATCGAGTGTAACAAATCCGTCTCTGTCCGGATTGGCACCTAAACCAACACAACAGTTTTGTGAAGATTCTGTCACCATCACACCTTGTTCAACGGCATCCAAGGCATTGCCGCCATTGCGTAAAACTTTCCATGCAGCTTTATTGGCTTCAATACCTGCATCCCATGTAGAAATAATAATTGGTTTTCTGATGGGATCAATTGATTTGAAAGAAGAAAAACTGAATACAGATAATCCCAATGAACCTAATTGTAAAAATTTTCTTCTTTGCATTTGATTATTCATGAACGGATAATTTTTTAATTAAAGCTTCGCTAACTTCTTCGCTGTACATACCATAGGCACTTACCAATGTGCCTTTTAAAGTTTCGTCTGATGATTGAATGGCATATACAACGCTTTCATCATCCGGATTGGTATCACCTTCAAATCGGTAGTGCTCAACAATCTCAAAATCATGTGCAGCAAGTGTTTTGCCGGAACTACTGCATTTAATGACATCGGAAGACAAATTAAAATCGATAACAAATCCTCTTTTCTTCAAGTCATTCAATGCTTCAGATAAAGTATCGTACGATATCATAAAAAATATTTGCTGAAAGATACGCAGAAGAAATTGTTTTATATTGGCATTATGGATGAAAATATTCTTCAGCAACTTAAAATATTTTATGGTTGGAATGAGGCTATTGTTTCAAATTTTGGAACAGGATTAATCAATCATACATGGAAAGTGATGGTTAATGATGAAGAATTTATTTTGCAAAAGATCAATACCCATATTTTTAAGCAACCGGAATTAATTGATGATAATTTTAAATTATTGTCTAATTATTTTAATCAATACCATCCTGATTATTTATTTGTTGCTACAGTAAAAGGTTTGGACGACGAAAAGATGATTAATATTAATGAGAATTATTTTCGTTGTTTCCCTTTTATTAAAAATTCGCACACCATTGATGTTGTTCAAAACCCTCAGCAGGCTTATGAAGCAGCGAAACAGTTTGGAAAATTTACCTCCATCTTAAATGAATTTGATGCAGCCCGATTAAATGTATCATTGTCCAATTTTCATGATCTTTCATTGCGTTACCATCAATTTGGAAAAGCTGTAATTAATGGAAATGGGCAAAGAATTAGTGAATCGAAAAATGAAATTCAATTCATTCAATCAAAAGAATCAATCGTAAAAAAATATGAGAATTTTATTCTGCATAAAGAATCAAAACTAAGAGTAACACATCATGATACTAAGATATCTAATGTATTGTTTGATGAAAATGATAAAGGACTTTGTGTAATTGATTTAGATACTGTAATGCCCGGTTATTTTATCAGTGATATAGGTGATATGATGCGGACTTATATTTGCCCGGTTTCGGAAGAAGAAACTGATTTTGACAAAATCATTGTTCGAACAGATTTCGTGAAAGGTATACAGGGCGGATATTTCAGCGAAATGGAAAATGAATTAAACTTATTTGAAAAAGATCATTTTTTATTTGCCGGTGAATTTTTGATTTTTATGCAAGCGATTCGTTTTTTAACTGATTATTTGAATAATGATGTTTATTACGGAAAAAAATATGAAAAGCATAATTTGATTCGTGCGCAAAATCAAATTCAATTATTGCATCAATATCAGTCAATAGTCAACAGTGAATTTGGTTAAGTAATAAAAATTCAGCATTGACTATTCACCATTCACATCAATATTCTTCTTGTCCGATACAAAAAATCGGTTTTCTATTTTGCCATTTTCCTTTTGTAAAATCAGGGATGAACTGTAATGTACCACCTTCTGCAATTGACTTTTCACTCAATGGAGTAATGGAATACCATGTTGCCAGATCATATACATCCAACGGAAATTCTGTTTTGCGTTTAATACATTCTATAAAAGCATTGTCTACAAACCAATCCATACCACCATGTCCGGCACCTTCTGCCTCTTTTTCATATTTCTTCCATAATGGATGATCGTATTGCTTCATGTATGATTCTGAATTTTCCCAACTATGTGGTTTACTTTTTCCTTCAACATAAATCATTCCTGCATTGAATTCTCCTGCATGTGTATCTTGCCATAATCCATTAGTTCCTTGCACACGAAATCCTAAATTATAAGGACGAGGAGAAGATGTATCATGCGTTAAAACAATTGTTTCCTCATTTGCTGTTTGAATTTGTGTAGTAACGATATCACCTAATTTAAAATTCACTTTTGCGTTAGGATGATTGGCGCCGCCTTTTGGATGATTAACAATGTAACGATGCAATCCTCTGGATTTTGTTGCAACAGATGATAGTTTTGTCAGACGATTACCACGATTGATGTTAACCATTGTTGCAACAGGACCTAATCCATGAGTAGGATATAGTTCTCCGTTTCTATCAACAGAATGTTGCGTTCTCCATTTTGCTTCACTCATTCCTTTTGCACCAAATTCAACACCACTATCATAAGGGGTAATGCCATCATTAAATTTCACACCTCGTAAATCATGTTCATAACCGCCTTGTAAATGCAATAGTTCACCAAATAATCCTTGTCTAACCATATTCAATACTGCCATCACATCTCTTCTGTAACAAACATTCTCCAACATCATTACCGGTAATTTTGTTCTTTCACTTGCATTCACAATATCCCAACAATCCTGAAAGTGAACAGCACCGCATACTTCTACACCCGGTATCTTTCCCGCATTCAAAGCATTTATGGCTTGCGGAATATGCCATTCCCATGGAGTGGCAATAATCACTGCATCAATATCATCACGCTTCAATAAATTTTTATAATCTTCATTACCATTAATAAATTCAACAGGTTTTTTCTTTCCTGCTTTAGCAATAATTTGTTGAGCAGATGCCATCATTTTTATATCAGGATCAGCCATAGCAATAATTTCCACATCTTCTCTTGCACTCATTAAACGCACATGTTCTTGTCCGCGTAAACCCACGCCAATCATACCAACTCTTACTTTATTGATGGAAAGAGGTGCCAATGATTGGATATGATTTAGTGATAATCCAATAGACAAGCCAGCCATACCGGTTTGTTTGATAAAATCTCTGCGATGAATACTCATGTGCAATTGTTTTAGAAAGTGAATGTAATAAAACTCGATTCATATTTTATCTTTGCAAAAAAAAATATTTTATGCCATCATTTGATATTGCCAGTAAAGTTGATCTGCAAACATTAGATAATGCTATCAATACAGTTAAAAAAGAGATACAGAATCGGTTTGATTTCCGTGATTCTCCGGTGAACATTGAATTGAATAAAAAAGATTATATCGTAATGGTAGAAGTGGAGAGTGATATGAAGATGAAACAAGTGATTGATGTAATTATCAGTCGTTCAATGAAACAAGGTATCGATGCCAATGCTTTTGATTTTGATAAAGATGCTTATCCAAGCGGCAAAGTGGTGAAGAAGGAAATTTCAGTAAAAAACGGGTTGAAACAAGATGATGCAAAAAAAATAGTAAAAGCCATTAAAGACAGCGGATTAAAAGTACAAGCTGCTATTATGGATAATACCATTCGTGTAACAGCTAAAAAAATAGATGATTTGCAGGATGTAATCGCCTTATGCCGGAACGGAAATTTCGGTGTTCCCTTGCAATATGAGAACATGAAAAGCTAAGCCCGGATTGATTTTCGTAATAAGACTACTTTCATTTGGTAAAAAAACTTACAAGCCTTACCTTTGCCATCCAAATTTTAATAATCGTACGGCCAAATCCGTACAACCTAAAACAAATAAAACCATGAAGCAAGGTATCCATCCGGAAAGTTATCGTTTCGTAGTGTTCAAGGACATGAGTAACGGTCATTCATTTTTAAGCAAATCAACTTATGCCACTAAGGAAACAGTTAAATGGGAAGATGGCAATGAGTACCCATTAGTGAAATTAGAAATTTCAAACATGTCTCATCCTTTTTATACAGGTAAAAACATGTTGGTTGATACAGCAGGCCGTATCGACAAATTCAAAAAACGTTACGCCAAGAAAGATTAAATTTTCTTTTAACGATAGTGAAATCCCGCTACTGCGGGATTTTTTATTATAAGTTATTTCTATTTTTACTTATTAAAATAAAACAATGAAATTAGATATACTGGCATTTGGTGTGCATCCAGATGATGTGGAGTTAGGTTGTTCGGGCACCATCATTGCAGCAATTGCTGAAGGAAAGAAAGTGGGTGTGATCGATCTCACCAAAGGCGAATTAGGAACCCGGGGTAATGCAGAGATCAGAAAAATTGAAGCGGCCAATGCAGCAAAAGTAATGGGTGTTAGCATCAGAGAAAATTTGCAAATGGCAGATGGATTCTTTTCTAATGATGAAGCGCATCAACGTAAAGTAATTGAAGTGATCAGAAAATATCAACCGGAAATCATTTTATGCAATGCACCCGAAGATCGTCATCCCGATCATGGCAGAAGTGCCAAACTAGTTGCTGATGCGGCTTTTTTGGCTGGGTTAAGAAAAATAAAAACTGAAGCCGATGGTAAACATCAGGAAGCATGGCGACCAACGTATGTGTTTCATTATATTCAGGACAGATTTATTCAACCATCTTTTGTTATTGATGTGTCAGAATATTTTGATAAAAAAATTGAATCAGTGCTTTGTTATACTACACAATTCAACACAACAGATACCAGTGAGCCGCAAACTTATATTTCCTCTCCGCAATTTTTAGAGACTGTAAAAGCAAGAGCGATGATGTTGGGTAAAAGAATAGGTGTTCAATATGCAGAAGGTTTTATTTCTGAAAAAGTATTGGGTGTAAAAAGCTTTGATGCCTTTATTCAGAATGTAACTTAAACAACAGTTGCTTGTCTTGGTATTATAAAATTAATTAGATCATCCAATTGAATATTAGCTCTGGTGCAAGCATCGTTAATATCATCACGCGAAACATTCGCTGAAAAAGTTTTTTCTTTCAATCTTTTTTTCACGCCTTTCAAATCCATTCCTTCATAACCATTGGGACGCATTAAAGAATAAGCATGAATCAATCCGCTTAATTCATCAAAAGCATACAACATCTTATCCATCTGTGTTTCAGGCTCAACACCAAAATGCAAATGCCCGTGTGAAGCAATGGCATGCAATACTTCGGGATCAACATTTCTATTCTCTAATTCTTCAATGATCTTTTTACAATGTTGGTCGGGCCATTGATCCCAGTCTGCATCGTGTAATAATCCCGCCATTTCCCATTTCCGGATATTTTCTTCATTCAAATTTTCTTTTTCTGCAGCCCAGCATTTCATTAAATAGGCAACTTGTTTCATATGTAATTGTAATCTCGGATTTAAAACCCATGCATGAAACAATTCATTGGCTTCTTCTTCAGATAATAACTTTCCGTTATTTGCAGGATTGCCAAAAACATTTCTACCCAATAATAATGACATATTATCAACTTTATGTTTCAAAGATACTATTCACCGATTCATCAAATAAAAAGAAAATCAGTTCATCAATTTTCTTACTTTCATTATCAAATATTTTCATGATGAAAAATTTAATGACAATTTTTATTTGTTTGATATTATTTGTTTTGAACAGTTGCGCACCAAAGCCCTATGCTGATACGAATCAATCGTACAAATCACAAGCAAAAATATTCTCCAAACAACTCACCGGATTGCCTTCTATTGAAGCAAATGATACTATTAAAGCGTCGCCTTTTATGGTGGGTACTACAAATTTTAATTTGCGTAAGCCTAATTTCGTTATTATTCATCATACCGCACAGAATGGCTGCTCCGAAACGTTGAAAACCTTTACCACAGTGGCTTCTAAAGTAAGTGCACATTATGTAATCTGTAAAGACGGAACGGTGCATCACATGCTGAATGATTATATGCGTGCATGGCAAGCGGGTATAAGCAAATGGGGAAATACAACGGATATTAATTCTGTTTCTATCGGAATTGAAATTGATAATAACGGCTTTGAACCTTTTACAGATGAGCAGATCAATAGTTTATTAAGTGTATTAGCAAAACTCAAAAAGGACTATGATATTCCTGCTGCTAATTTTATTGGTCATGGTGATATTGCGCCGGGAAGAAAAGTTGATCCGAGTGCATATTTCCCCTGGAAGAAATTAGCAGATAACGGTTTTGGGTTATGGTATGATGAGGTAAGAGATTCTGTTCCTGCAAACTTTAATAATATACAAGCGTTACGCATTATTGGATACAATGTGAAAGATACAACAAATGCTATTCGTGCGTTTAAAAGGCATTTTTTTAGTGATACTACTAAATCCAAGATTTTAAGTGATACTGCCAGAAGTGCTTTATTTAATTTGAGTAAGAAGTATATGTAATGTATAGACTGATTTTATTTTTTTTTCTGATTTCAGTTTCTTCAATGGCACAAAAAGCGATTGAACAAAATCCATATATCATTATTTTAGGAATTGCACAAGATGCCGGTTATCCTCAAATCGGTTGTGAAAAAGCTTGTTGTAAAAGAGCAATTGAGAATCCATCGCAAAAAAGAATGGTTGTTTCTTTTGCATTGGTAGAGCCTGAAACCCATAACTGGTGGCTGTTTGAAGCAACACCGGATATTAAAGAACAGTTACAGTTATTCAGATCAATAACCAATGCGCAATATAATATTTTGCCTAACGGTGTTTTTATTACACACGGACATATTGGTCATTATACCGGCTTAATGTATTTTGGAAGAGAAGTGATGAATACTTATTTACTCAATGTATATGCCATGCCAAGAATGAAAAATTTCTTGAGCAATAATGGACCATGGAGTCAATTGGTAAGTCTTCAAAACATTGCATTACAAAATCTTTCAGCAGATAGTGCAGTTTATCTTTCAAATAAAATTTCTGTCATACCATTTTTGGTTCCACATAGAGATGAGTTTACTGAAACCGTTGGATTTACTATTCATACCAATCAATCGAATATTTTATTTATTCCTGATATTGATAAATGGGAAAAGTTTGATCGCAATATCAATGAAATGATTCATCAAAGTTCAATTGCACTATTGGATGGAACATTTTATAAAGATGGAGAAATTGACGGCCGGCCTATGAATGAAATACCGCATCCGTTTATTGAAGAAAGTATCAAACAGTTTTCAAGTTTATCGAATAGCGACAAAATGAAAATTCATTTCATTCACTTCAATCATACCAATCCCATGCTGGATAAGGATTCTAAAGAATATCAATTATTGCATCAAAAAGGATTTTTGATTGCTGAGCAGGGAATGAGAATATCAGTGAACTGATTATCCGAATAAAAACCTAACATTTGTTAGTTTATTGTCTTCAATCCTTATTTTTGCGCCAGAAAAAAGTTAAGCTATGCAATTCGAATTAACAGAAGAACAATTAATGATTCAAAAAGCGGCACGTGATTTTGCTGTGAATGAATGTCTACCCGGTGTTATAGAAAGAGATGAACATCAAAAATTTCCAAA
>CAIRTF010000046.1 GCA_903881425.1 uncultured Chitinophagaceae bacterium
AGCTCATTCTTGCTTAACATCGATTATGACTTTTAAGAACAATAATTTTATATTTCACGCTTGTCTAATATTGCTGATTACAGTTTTTTCTGTTGCTTGTTCTTCCATTAAAGATTACCCGATCAACAAACCTTTTATTTTTAGTACCAACGTTTCGGTGAACGGTAATATTTCCAAAGATGAGAAAAAAAGATTGACAAGTGATTTAGAAAATTATTGGGATGATAGTTTAAAAGTTCCCAAACTGCAAAAAGCAGTATTTTGGTATTCCATTAAACAGCCGCCGGTATTCGATTCTGCCAATATTTCCCGTTCTATTAAATTCATGAACTCTTATTTAAATTCACAAGGATATTATTATGCAGATTTCAGAGATTCTATTTTAAAGTATGATACAGTTCATCAAAGATTGGGAATATGGAACAGTATATTTCATCCCAAGAAAATTTTACAGGATGAAATCAGAGCGACTGTTTACATGAAAATAGATATTGGCAAAAATATCAAGATCGATTCTGTTGGTTTTGTAATGTTGGACAGTAATATGCAGCAACTAGCATTACAGGAAAAAAATAAAAGTCTTTTAAAAACAGGTGATCCTTACACCAAACAAGTCATCAGTAATGAATTAGACAGAATGGTGAATATGTATCGACAAAAAGGATATTTTAATTTTACCAAAGAAGATATTGTTGCAGAAGTGGATACCATTGATACCAAATTATTGAACTTATCAATCGATCCTTTTTCTCAAGCGAAACTATTAGAAGAAGCAGCTCATTACAGAAAAGCAAATCCTAATTGGGATATACTCATCAAACAAAAAATGATCACTGATTCATCAAAGATCAGAACCTATCATATTGCGAAAACTTATTTTTATCCTGAAACGACTATAACAGATACACCGGATAGTTTGATCAAAGAAAAAGGCTTTAAAGAATATCTTTCCAAGAATCAGCAAAACATCATGCGATACAAAGAAGGCAAATTCAGTTATCGACCTTTGCGTGAACATAGTTTTTTACGACACGATAGTTTATATAATGAAGATCAATTATTTCAATCCATTAATACACTCGGACAAATCGGAGCATGGCAACAAGTAGATTATAAAGCCGTCATTAGAAATAAAGATAGTTTGGATCTGTACTTTTTTTTAGTGCCTGCACCTAAACAAAATTTTTCTGTGGATCAGGAATTCAGCAGAAATACAGGTGATATTACCGGCGGAACATTTTTAGGCATCTCAGCCAATTTCACTTATCGAAACAGAAATGTTTGGAAGAATGCCATACAATCTATTACAGGCTTGCGTTTGGGAACGGAGTTGGGATCAACTGATAACACACTCGATCTGCAATCTTTTCAAATTAGTTTAAGCCAGTCATATATTTTTCCAAAACTTATTCAACCATTTAAACAATGGCGTGCATTGAATAAATTGAATAATAAAAAAACAGTTGTTTCTGTTGCCGGTAATTATACAGATAGAAAAGATCTGTATCGCTTAAGACAATTTACAGCAAGCTGGGGTTATGAATGGAATAAGATCACTAAAAATAAAAATCCATGGAACTGGACATTGAAGCCTTTGAATATTGAATTATACAAAGTAGATACCTTAAGCGGTTTTGCCGATCTGTTAGCCAATAATCCTTTCTTACAAAAATCTTTTCGTGACGGTAAAGTAGTGGGTACTTCTTTGGCTGTAAATAAAATTTTTAACAGCAAAAAAGATATTCATAGCAGCCATCGCTTAAGTGCTTATTTTGAAGAATCTGGAACTATTGCCAGCCTTTTTGGTAACACGAATACCAATCAAATATTCAGGTATATAAAATTGCAGGGAGAATATAATTATACAAAAAAGTATAAAAAGACAGAATTAGCAACACGTTTATTTGCTGCTGTTTCAATACCCAAAGCCGGACAAACTGTTCCATTTTTTAAACAATATTTTTTAGGCGGCCCAAATAGCATGCGTGCCTGGGGCCTGCGCCAGTTAGGTTTGGGCTCTTCTGTTTTATCGGACACGGCAACAGGCTTTACAGATCGTTATGGTGATTTTGCTTTGGAGGGAAATATTGAATATCGTTTTCCTATCTGGACATTCAGTGCTTTTAAAATAAGCAGTGCATTATATACCGATATTGGTAATGTTTGGAATATCAATAAAGATCCCAACAACCCGAATGCAGAATTTAATATAGCACGTTTGGGAAAAGATCTGGCAATTGGTATTGGAACAGGTTTGCGATTTGATTTTTCTTATTTCTTAATCAGAATTGATGCGGCTTATAAAGTAAAAGATCCGGCCAGGCCATATAATGATGGTTGGGTTGATTTTAAAAACTTCTGGACTGATACCAGAAATAATTTTTATAAAAAGCAAATTAATAACGCAGTGATACAATTAGGCATTGGATTACCTTTTTAACATACGAAGTACGATATACGATTTACAATTTTTTATAACTCGGTCTTCCTTATTTCTTTAATTTCCGCTTCAAATTGTTCAATTGATTTTGCGTCTTCTACTTTAAACTCACCAATTCTTGTTCGGCACAAGCTACTTAAATGTGCACCCACATTTAATGCTTTACCAAAATCGTTGGCTAAACTCCTGATATAAGTTCCGGTTGAACAAACCACTTTAAAATATACAATAGGTAATTCAATTTTTGTGATGCTGAATTCTTTAATGGTAACAGGTCTTGCATCTACTTTTACTTCAATGCCTTGGCGGGCAGATTCGTATAAACGTTTACCATCTTTTTTAATAGCTGAATGTTGTGGCGGCATTTGTAAAATATCACCAACAAAATTTTTAGTGGCTGCATGAATTTCTTCTTCATTTAAATGTTCAATAGAAATAAAATTTTCGGGAATACTTTCTAAATCATAAGTGGGTGTTGTTGCACCCAAAGTAAAAGTGCCGGTATATTCTTTTTCCATGCCCATGTATTCATTAATTTTTTTAGTGAATTTTCCGGTGCAAACAATTAATAATCCGGTTGCTAATGGATCTAATGTGCCGGCATGACCCACTTTAGGAATCTTAATTAATGAACGAACTTTTCTTACCAAGTCGAAGCTTGTCCAGTGTAATGGTTTATCAAACAATAAAACTTTTCCTTCCGCAAATTCATTGATGGGTTGCATGTGGCAAAAGTAAGAGAATGAACTACGATTTGAGAGATGAATTTTGATAACTGTATGGTGATTCATATATCTGCCACTTGTCTCCCAATATGAGCCATTCATTAATTACTTTACAATCCTCCAATATCCAGTTTCCCCCACTCCATTTTCAGTACCCTTTGTAATTTTTCTGGTAAGTAATATTCCAATTCAATATTATTTTATCGCGAAACTTACTTGTTCTACTTCAAACACAACATGTTTTAGAACAAAACAATATTGTTTTACTACAAAACATGTCTGTATTGCTCCAATTCAATATTGTTTTACGCTGTTTTAGTATTGTAATGCTCTATTTCAATATTCTTTTACTACAAAAGCTTCCTGCTTTACTCCAACTCAATATTGTTTTGTGCTGTTTCAGGTTGTAAATGCCATAAAACAAGTAGGTTTTGTTGCAGAAATAACAAGATGAAAAACAAAACCCTCTCAAAATTTGAAAGGGCTCTATACTTGCAACTTGTATCTTGAAACTTGTAATTTATTTTATCTCGCTTCCGCCATATCAGGTATCGCTTCTACCTTATAAGCACCCGCATCTAACTTGGCTTTTGTTTCGCTGAAAGCTTCTAAGGTTAAGGCTATATCTTCATCTGTATGAACGGATGTTGGTATCAAACGATAAATAATATGCCCTTTAGGAATTACCGGATACACTACAATTGAGCAGAATATTTTATAATTCTCTCTCAAGTCCATCACCATCGCTGTTGCTTCTTCTACGCCACCTTTCATATACACAGGTGTAACAACAGAATCTGTTTTACCAATATCAAAACCTCTTTCTTTTAAACCTTTTTGCAATTTCAATGCATTGCTCCAGAGTTTATTTTTTAGTTCGGGTTTTGTTTTTAATAATTCCAATCTTTTTAAATTACCCAATACCAATGGCATCGGCAAACTCTTGGCAAAAATTTGAGAACGAATATTGTAACGAATAAAATCAATGATGGCTTTTGGTCCGGCCATGAATGCACCGATACTTGCCATTGATTTTGCAAAAGTGGAGAAATATAAATCAATTGCATCCTGACAACCCTGCGCTTCGCCGGCACCTGCACCACGTTCTCCTAATGTTCCAAAACCATGTGCATCATCTACCATTAATCTGAATTCATATTTATCTTTTAATGCAGCGATCTCTTTTAATTTACCCTGATCGCCTGCCATACCAAATACACCTTCAGTTATTACTAATATACCGCCGCTTTTTTGTTTCTCAATTAATGCAGTAGCACGTTCTAATTGTTTGGCGCAATCTTCTACATCATTATGTTTAAATACATAACGATGTCCGGGATGCAAACGCAAACCATCAATGATACATGCATGAGATTCTGCATCATATACAATTACATCATGTCTGCCGCAAATAGCATCTATCGCACTCATGATGCCCTGATAACCGAAGTTCATTAAGATGGCATCTTCTTTTTCTTCAAACGCTGCCAATTCTCTTTCTAATTGCTCATGATAATTACTGTTGCCGCTCATCATTCTTGCACCCATGGGCAATGCCAAACCAAATTCTTTAGAAGCATCTGCATCGGTTTTACGCACTTCAGGATGGTTGGCCAATCCTAAATAATTATTCAAACTCCAAACAATCATTTCTTTTCCTCGAAATTTCATTCTGCTGCCAATATCGCCTTCTAATTTAGGGAAAGCAAAATAACCATGTGCTCTCTCACGATGCTGACCTAAAGGGCCATAATTCTTGATGAGCTTTTCAAAAATGTCTGCCATAATATATATATGATTTACGATTTGTGATTTACAATTTATTTAAATATTCACTTACTCAAGATATTCAAAAACTGCTGCAAAAGTAAGCTTTACAGCCCTAAAGAACAAGCCGAATTAAGATTTTATGATGCTTGGATATCTTTCTTTCAATACATTGATGCAAACTGTACATTTGTTTACTTAAACACCCAATACAATGAAACGTATTATTTTATTTTTAGTTACAACAATTTGTGCATCATCTGCTTTTACACAGAAGCAAAGTACAACTGCAACAACAGTTTCCAAACCAAAATTGGTAGTTGGAATTGTAGTGGATCAAATGAGATGGGATTATTTATATCGCTTCAGCGATGTATATAAACCTGCCGGCGGTTTTAAAAGATTAATGGGCGAAGGATTTACTTGTGATAACACATTTGTTAATTATTTACCAACTGTTACAGCATGCGGACATGCTTGCGTGTACACAGGAAGCGTTCCGGCTATTCATGGTATTACAGGTAATAATTGGTTTGATAATAATTTACAAAAAACCATTTATTGTGTAGAAGATAAAACGGTACAAGCTGTTGGAAGCAATTCGGGTGATGCCGGGCAAATGAGTCCGAATAATGTTTGGGTTACCACTATTACAGATGAATTAAGATTGGCGAATAATTTCAGGAATAAAGTAATTGGCATTTCCATGAAAGACAGGGGTGCCATCATTCCTGCGGGTCATGCTGCTAATGCAGCTTATTGGTATGATACCAAGAGTGGCAATTTTATTACCAGCACATATTACATGAAAGAATTGCCTGATTGGATGCAACAATTCAATAATAAAAAATTAGTGGATGATTATTATGAAAAGAATTGGAATTTATCCTTAGCAAAAAATGTATATGAAAAATATTGCGATACAGATGACAATGCATACGAAAGTAAACCTTTTGGAAAAGATGCCTTAACAATGCCCTATAATTTGCAACAGTTTAAAGGCAAAGATTACAGCAAGATTGCTTCTACGCCATTTGCCAATGATCTATTGGAATCTTTAGCCCAAACAACCATTGCTTCAGAAAAATTAGGTAGCGGTGATGCCACAGATTTTTTAGCAGTGAGTTTTTCTTCGCCTGATTATGTGGGCCATTCATTCGGTCCTAATTCATGGGAACAATTAGATACTTATGCAAGATTGGATATTACCATTGGAAATTTATTGGACTATCTAGATAAGACCATCGGTAAAAATAACTATACTGTTTTTTTAACAGCCGATCATGCCGGTGCACATATTCCGGAGTTTTTACAGAAGCATAATATTCCCGGTGGCAGATGGGATGACGGAGAAATCAGAAAAGAGTTAAATGATTATTTGAAGAAACAATTCAGTCAACCCAATTTAATAAGTTCAGTAATGGAGCATGATATTTATTTCAATCATCCGGTAATTGATTCATTGAAATTAAGTGAAAGTGATATCAAAAAAACATTGACACAATACTTATTAAAGAAAGATGTATTGTTGAATGTAGTGGATAAACATAAAGCTGCAGAAGCAACCATTCCGGCAAAGATCCGTGAAATGTTAGTGAACGGATATAATCCTGCACGCAGCGGCGATCTGCAATTGATTATGAAAACAGGTGTGATGGATGCCGGTAAAACAGGCATGAGTCATGGTGTATGGAATCCTTATGATTCACATATTCCATTATTGTTTTACGGATGGGGAATTAAACATGGCAGCTTAAACAGAGAAACTTACATGACAGATATTTCGGCAACAGTTGCTGCATTATTACATATTCAAATGCCAAGTGGTTGTATCGGTAAAGTAATTCCTGAAGTGTTAAAATAATTTAACTGAAAATATTTTTGGCAGAGTAAGGAGTCATTAATTCTATCGTCTAACGAAAAAACAAAACATATGAAACAACTACGTACAATTACAGCAACAGCTTTATTGGCTGCATTTTTAGCCGGTCCGGTAATGGCTCAAGACAAAATGGGTAAGATGGATCAAAAAAAAGAAGCCATGCCTTTAAAAGACCACAAGTGTACTACAGCTTGTAAAGATGGCAAGCATGTATATGCACATGGAGAAAAAGGCCATAAATGCGGAAAAGAATGCAAGAAGATGATGAAAGAAGCAAAGATGTAATGCTGATTTTGCATTACACCCTATTCAATAAAAGCTGCCACTGTGCAGCTTTTATTGTTATAAAAAACATATTTAATGTATTATTTAATTATATTTTAAGGCTATTGTGAACTGTTGGTTAATCATTTATAGAAAGAGTTGTCTATTTTTGTTAGAACAAGTCCTCTCCAACTATCTTTTCGAAAAATCACTCCAGTCTTTAATGAAAAATGATATGTGGCCATTTTATCCGGCTACCTGATAATTTTCCAAACCTGTGTTTTCATTTGTATAAAACCGTGAGGTTATTAAATAAGCTTTGCTATCAGAGTTTATTTGTTGAAAGATTAATTCGTTACATTCTGTTAGATGAAAACATTTATACATTTTTTATTTATCCCCTTTCTTTTTATTGCAATTCTATTGCAGCAAAAATTATTGATGCCTGCTAATAATTCAACGGCAATTAATACGACAGAAATATTATTGAACACTTTTAATGATAAAAATAGTGATGATGCATTAACGCTATCGCAAGTAGATGCTTCTTCAGAAAACTTTTTACCAAGTAACAAAATATTTTCTTTTGCTGAAGCAAATAAAATACGCACTGATCTTTATAAACAATTAGAATCTAATCCAAAATCAATACCTATCAACTGGGCCCTGATGCGCTATTATTTAACAGCACCCAATTTAGTTGGTGGCAGTAATTATGAAGCTTTACATTATGCCGGATATATCTATAGCCTTGATCGTTACTTAGGTTGCATTGCTTATGAAACCGTTTATAATTACATGCGTGAGTGGAATAAAGCAGAAGAATGGTATCGCAATTCATTAAACGTAAGTTTACCTAAGACTATGTTTTGGCAGGAAATTACTTACAGCAGAAAAAATGTTGCATCGTTAAAAGTGGTTGGCAATTTTAATAATTGGAAGATGCAAAACATGTACGAAAAAACAGCAGGTTTATATTCCAGAAAAGTGATGGTTCCTATTTGTGAAGGATGCCAATATAAATTGGTAGTGAATAATTCCAATATTCAAGAACCTACTAAAACAGAAATAACCGGCAACAGCTGGCAAAAATAATTTTATTGCAACCCAACATGATAGAAAAAAAAGCCGATGAAATTTCATCGGCTTTTCTGTTATTTTAATTTGGCTTGCAAATTCTTATCTAATTCATCTAAGAATTCTTCAGTGTATAAATAATGCTCCCCATGATTTACTTTATTGCCGTAAATACAGACAGCCAGATCTTTTGTCATTTTACCGCTTTCTACTGTTTCCACACAAACTTCTTCTAAAGCCTGACAAAATCTAATCAATTCATGATTGCCATCTAATTTACCGCGAAACTCCAATCCTCTTGTCCATGCAAAAATAGAAGCGATCGGATTGGTAGAGGTTGGTTTCCCTTTTTGGTGTTCACGATAATGACGAGTTACTGTTCCGTGAGCAGCTTCTGCTTCCATAACAGTTCCATCAGGAGTAACTAATACAGATGTCATCAAACCTAAGCTACCAAAGCCTTGCGCTACTGTATCACTTTGAACATCGCCATCATAATTTTTGCAAGCCCAAACAAAATTACCATTCCACTTTAATGCACTGGCCACCATATCATCAATTAAACGATGTTCGTACGTGATACCGGCTGCATCGAATTTTGCTTTGAATTCTTTTTGATAGATGTCTTCAAAAATATCTTTGAATCTTCCATCATATTTTTTTAGAATGGTATTTTTTGTTGAAAGATATAAAGGCCATTTTTTTGTTAATGCCTGATTAAAACAAGAACGTGCAAAACCAGAAATACTTTCATCGGTATTATACATGGCTAATGCAACACCATCACCTTTAAAATTAAATACTTCAAATTCTTGTTTGATTCCATCTTCACCTTCAAACTTGATGGTCA
This sequence comes from uncultured Chitinophagaceae bacterium, assembly GCA_903881425.1. Classification (GTDB taxonomy): domain Bacteria; phylum Bacteroidota; class Bacteroidia; order Chitinophagales; family Chitinophagaceae; genus CAILAF01. Next base: position 9,006 of record CAIRTF010000046.1, read on the forward strand.
ATTTTCCTTTACCCTTAGTAACAAAATCTGTTGCACGATATTGATCACCAAATGCATGACGACCGATACAAATAGGTGCCGTCCAGTTAGGAACTAATCTCGGAACATTTTTACAAACGATGGGCTCACGAAAAACAGTACCATCCAAAATATTACGAATAGTTCCGTTAGGTGATTTCCACATTTGCTTCAACTTAAATTCTTCTACACGTGCTTCATCGGGTGTGATGGTCGCACATTTAATGCCCACACCATATTTTTTAATTGCATTCGCAGCATCAACAGTAACCTGATCATTGGTTTCATCACGATATTCCATACCTAGATCATAATATTTAATATCAACATCCAAATAAGGAAGAATCAATTTGTCTTTAATAAATTTCCAGATAATCCTTGTCATCTCATCACCATCCAATTCAACTACCGGATTAGCGACTTTAATTTTGTTTGCCATAATTGTAAATGTTTAATTGATTTAAGAGCAGTTACAAATGTAAGGCTTAAACCTTTTCGGAATAAATGATGAAAAACAGTTTTTAAATGAATAATTATTTATTTGAATTATTTATAATTATATTGTTGCATTAACTCAATTATACCGGATGCAGCCCCAATCCTACATCAAGCCTTTTTATATTTTTTTCATATTGCTCCCTTATGGTATTAGTGTTGGTTTTGCAACAGTAACATTACCCTATCTGCTTACGCAAAATGGATTTTCTGTAGAAAAAGCTGCTTTAATAACAGCAATTGGTATATCGGCTTCTCTTTGGCGTTTTTTATTCGGACCCATTATTGATTTGACTTTTAGTTTAAAAAAATGGTATGTTTTAAGCGTATTACTTTGCACTTCATCATTATTGGTACTATGCTTTACACCATTTACAATAAAAGGGGAATGGTTACTTATTATGTTTGTTCTTATCTCGCAAGTTGCGGCTAATATTTTAATGTTACCTGTAGGTGGTTTTATGGCAAACAGAGTTGCACCCAATAAAAAAGGGATGGCATCCGGATGGTTTCAAGCAGGTAATTTAGGAGGCGTAGGATTAGGTGGCGGTGCAGGTTTATGGATTGCTACAAATTATAATGTACATATAAGTGGCATTTTTTTATGTGTTGCTTCTATACTATTTGCATTACCGGTCTTTTTAATACAAGATATAAAAAGCAATAAAGCAAATAGTATCTTTTCTTCTTTAGTGAATATGGGTAAAGATCTTTTAAGTATGATTAAAGTACCCATTATTTTATTTACCATCATAATGCTTTGTCTGCCCATTGGCACCGGTGCTGCTTCAAATTTGTGGAGCGCTATTGCCAGTGATTGGCAGGTGAATGCAAATACAGTTGCTTTAATTACCGGCGCTATAAGTGGTATTGCCGGCATAATAGGTTGTATAGCCGGAGGTTTTATAGCAGATAAATGGGGTAACTGGATTGGCTATTTGGGCAGTGGTATATTTTGCGCATTGATTACACTTGCAATAGCAGCTTTACCTTATCAACCCATTGTTTATATCGTTGGAGTATTAGTTTATAATTTTGGTATAGGCTTAATCAATGCTGCTTTTTCATCAGTAATATTATATGCTATTGGCAAACATAATGCTGCTACTAAATATGCATTACTTTCTTCTTTAGGAAATATACCGGTAGTATTAATGACAAGTGTTGATGGTTGGAGCCACGATAAGTATAATAGCAAATCGATGCTTGCAATTGAAGCGGCTGCAGGTATTTTATTTATATTGATTTGTGCAATTGTATTAAGCAGGATGAAATCTAAAAACTTAGTGCCAGTAATGATAGAATGATTGATTTTTGATTTTACACATTCACAATCAACACCGGAATATTCAATACATGACGAACCGCTTCAATCGTTTCGCCAAATAGATAATCTTTCACACCACTATGCCTGTGTGCACCCATCACCAACATTTCTGCATTCGATTCTTTTACAATGCGAACAATTTCTTTAACACGATTGGTATAACCTAATTGTAATTCAACTTTATAATTTAATTGTTGTAATTGATGAACATAAGATGCTAATCTTTCTTTATCAATTCTTGTTTCTTCATCATCACTTTGTTCTCCGGAAAATTTTGCTGTTACACTTTCTACCACATGCAACAAAATATAAGTGGCTTCTTTACTTCCCTGACCAATAGCATAAGCAATTAATTTTTCATCGTTCAAACTAAAATCTAATGATACTGCAATTCGTTTAGCAGGTGTGATGGATAAATTTTGTAAAGAAGGAATCTCTCCATGAATTTTAGCACTTTGCTTTCTTCTATGCTGTTTTCGGATGATGGGCAACAAAGTCATGGTTAAGAATAGCCAAGAGAATACAATCGCTGCGATAACTACCACTACCTTCCAAAAAATATTTCCTTCACTATCAAATAACAATAAAGATTGTTCAACAACCATTTTTACATTCAACACAACTAAAATTGCGGCAACAAACCATGACAAAACTTTGGTCCAGTTTTTAATAGCAAACTGCCCCATTGTTTTCTTATCACTCACAAAATGAATCAATGGAATGACCGCAAAACCTAATTGTACACTCAATATTACCTGACTCAACACTAATAAGGCATCTACTTTATCATCTCCATAAATAAGTATTACTATCACTGTTGGAATGATAGCAATTAATCTGGTAATCAATCTTCTCAACCATGGATTAATTCGCAATTTCAAATATCCTTCCATTACAATTTGTCCTGCCATAGTTCCTGTAATGGTACTGCTTTGTCCGGCCGCAATCAACGCAATAGCAAATAAAAGCGGTGCAAATTTAGAACCAAGCAGTGGTTGTAATAATTTATGTGCATCTTCAATTCGTGCAACATTTGTATTTCCGGTAATAAAAAAAACTGAAGCTGCTAAAATTAAAATAGCTGCATTTACAAAGAATGCTGCATTCAATGCAATGGCACTATCAATATTATTATATCGTATCGCTTTTTTTATTCCTTCGATATCCGGTTTTATTTTTCTTGTTTGCACCAATGCAGAATGCAAATACAAATTATGCGGCATGACAGTTGCGCCAATAATACCCACTGCTATGTATAAGGCATCATTACTTAAAAAAGAAGGCGCAAACCCTTTTACTACTTGATGCAAGTCAGGCTTTGCTAAAAATATTTCAATCAAAAAAGAAAGTCCGATAATAGCCACCAATGCTATGATGAATGCTTCTAACTTTCTGATCCCATAATTCTGTAACCATAACAATAATAAAGTATCCAACACTGTTATTGCAACACCCCAAACTAATGGTAACCCCGTTAATAAATGAATACCCAATGCCATACCCAACACTTCAGCCAAATCGCAGGCAGCAATAGCTATTTCTGCTAAAACATATAAACAAAAGTTCACTAAAGGCGGATATACCTCTCTGTTTGCTTGTGCCAAATCTTTTCTTCTTACAATACCTAATCTTGCACTTAAACTTTGCAATAACAAAGCCATTAAATTACTCATCAATAAAACCCAAATCAATTGATAGCCAAACTTAGCACCACCCTGCAAGTCGGTAGCCCAATTACCCGGATCCATATAACCAACACTGACTAAATAAGCCGGACCGATATAAGCAAGTATTCTTTTCCATCCTTTTCGGGGATAAGTTGTATCCACAGATTCGTGGACTTCACTGAGTGATTGATCGGTATGAAAATGTTGTAATGCCATCTGTTCGCACAAATTTAATTTCATTTCGGTTAGCAGAGTGCATAAAAGCAAATAAGATTGCCTTATTTTTAATTTCTAAATTTGCGGCATGAAAAAATGGATGATTGCTTTATTAGCTATTGCTCTATTCTCCTGTAAAGGAAAAAGAGTTGATTTATCAGGTAATGTGCCTGTTAAGGTATCGGATTTTATGGCCGCTTTTCCCTTATTGCAACTGCCTTATACAGCCGCTGATACAAACATCAACAAGTTAAGTACAGATACCATTGAAATTGGTTACAAAGCATTTGCTCAATTTGTGCCTGATACTGCTTTGCAAAAAATAATTGGAAGAAATAAAGAAATAACAATTATTCCTGTTGGCAAAATAGAAAAAACAAAAGAAGATTATTTACTGGCTACTTTTAATTCGCACAAAAAAACATCATTGGCAGTTTTTGTTTTTGACAAGAAGAATAAATTTTTAGCATTCAAAAATTTATTAAGCGATAACAATAATGATGATTATGCACATTTTGTTTCCATCAACAAAGAGCCCACCTTTTTAATCAACAGAGAAAAATTAAATAGCGATAAACAATTACAATTCACCCGTGTTGGATGGGTGTATGGTTCCGGTGGCAATTTTATGATCGTTATCAACGATGGAAATGAAGACTTGAAAAAAAATGAAGTCATTAACCCAATTGATACATTACCGAGAAAAAATAAATTAAGCGGTGATTATGCGCAGGATAAAAAGAATTTCATTTCCATTCGTGATAGCAAAAAAATAAACACCTATAATTTCTTCATTCATTTTGAAAAGAAAGATGAGAACTGCAGCGGCGAATTAAAAGGCGAATTAAAAATGAAAGATGCTACACATGCTATTTATAGTGAAGGTGGCGATCCTTGCGTGATAGATTTTAATTTTGAAGGCTATGAAATTGTTGTAAAAGAAAAGGGCAGTTGCGGTAACAGAAGAGGAATGAATTGCTTTTTTGATGATACCTATATCAAAAGAAAAGAAACAAAATCTTCCAAAAAGAAATAATTCAAACGATTGCAGTTAGAAAAATTATCCTTCATTTAAAAACTTGTGAATTAAATTGCCCACCTTAAATTAAGCTGAGTATTTAATGTGTAGAAAATACATTTTAAATAAAAGCGTTAATATTGCGACCTCATTTGTACACGAAACAAACTCTTATGAATTTTAGAAGTTACAATGTTCCTTATGCAACCAATGAACAGTATTCCAAAAGAGTGGCTTATTTCTCCATGGAATTTGCTATTCATCAGCCCTTAAAAATTTATAGCGGTGGACTGGGATTCTTGTCTGGCTCTCATTTGCGCAGCGCTTATGAGTTAAGGCAAAATCTTATCGGTATTGGCATTTTATGGAAATATGGCTATTACGATCAAACAAGAAATCAAGATCAAACATTGCAACCGGCATGGATGGAAAAGATTTATTCTTTTTTGGAGGATACCGGTATCAAATTTCAAATATTGATTCATGATGCACCTGTTTGGGTAAAAGTGTGGTATTTAAATCCACAAACTTTTAACAGTGCACCTTTATTTTTATTAAGCACAGATGTGCCTGAGAACGATTATGTTTCTCAAACCATCACACATCGTTTATATGATGCGAATGTGGCAACCAAAGTGGCTCAATTTATTTTGTTAGGTGTTGGTGGTGCTAAATTGGTTGATGAATTAGGATTTAATGCAGAAGTATATCATTTGAATGAAGCTCATGGTATTTCTGCTGCATTCTATTTGCTTAACAAATTAAAAAGTGTTGAGAAAGTAAAAGAACGTTTGGTATTTACGACGCATACACCTGAAGAAGCAGGTAATGAAAAGCATGACATTTATTTATGCCATAAAATGAGTTATTTCTGCGGATTAAGCTTAGATGAAGTAAGAAAAGTTTCAGGCACAAAAGATGATCAATTCAATCACTCATTGGCTGCATTACGTTTTGCAAGAAAAGCAAATGGTGTAAGTGCATTGCATGGTGTAGTAAGCAGAGAAATGTGGAAGAAATATGAAGGCATTTGCGAAATCACGTCTATCACTAACGCACAAAACTGGCGTTATTGGGCTGATAAACAAATGTACAAATACATGGAAGAAGGAAATGATCTGGCATTTGATGACAGAAAAGTGTATTTGAAAAAACGTGCATTTGAAATTGTAGCAGATCAAACAGGAAAAATTTTCGATCCAAATGTATTGACCATCGTTTGGGCAAGAAGATTTGCAGGTTATAAAAGAGCAGATTTCTTAACACAAGACTTAGCCCGTTTCGAAAAAATGATCAACAGTATTGATAAACCTGTTCAAATCATTTGGGCCGGAAAGCCCTACCCTGTTGATTATCCTGCAATCAGTCAGTTTAATAACCTCGTACACATCAGCAAAAATTATAAGAATGTTGCTGTGTTGGTTGGTTATGAATTGGCATTGAGTAAACGCTTGAAACAAGCTGCTGATGTTTGGTTAAACAATCCACGTGTACCACGTGAAGCAAGCGGTACCAGTGGTATGACTGCAGCGATGAATGGTTCGGTTAATTTTTCAACTGATGATGGATGGATACCTGAATTTGTAAATAATGGAAACAATGGTTTTGTTGTTCCGAAAGCAGATTACGCAAACATGACTACACATGATCAAGATGAATACGATTTGAATAAAATCTATGATATTTTAGAAAATCAAATCATTCCATTGTATTATGATAGTTATGATACCTGGAGACAGATCATTAAAAATGGCATGAGAGATGTTCGCTTTCAATTTGACAGTAACAGAATGGCGGATGAATATTACGAAATCATGTATAAATAAATTCTACATCCTATAAATAAAAAATCCCTCACAAGTTGTGAGGGATTTTTATTTCCAAACCGACTTATATTTTTTAGAAAACTCGTCAAAAGAAATATCTCCATGTTCAGTAGTAAAATATTTTAGAAATGCTTCCATTTCTTTCACTTTCATTTCTCCTGAAACACTTACCGGCTGTCCATTTGCTTGAATAATAACTGTTGTGGGCAATATATAATTTCCATTGGCAGCATATAAATAAAATTCGTGCAATTTATTTTTTTTATCAAACCCAAATTTTTTGTGATGCCATTCCAAAGTGTCTTTACTTTCTGCATTAAACTTTAATCTGTAAAAATGTTCTTTTAAATAATCATACACCGAATCATTTACATAAGTAGTAACATCCATTTTTTTACAATACACACACCAATCTGCATACATATCAATAAAAATAGGTTTGGGTTCTTTCTTCATCAATTCCTGAATTTCTGACCAGGATTGCCACAAATCTTTTTTCTTTTTAGGCGAATGAAAAGAAGTTAACATCAATAGCATTAATAAAATTCCAAACAATTTAGCCTTATGCATGTTACATTTGTTTACACAAAAATAAGGCATGGCAAACAAGATTGTAGTGGCAATTTCAGGAGCAAGCGGTTCTATCTATGCAAAAGTATTATTAGATAAGCTGATGTTATTGAAAGATCAATGGCAGGAATTGAGCATTGTGATGAGCAAGAACGCCAAAGAAGTTTGGCATACTGAATTAGAAAATGAAAGTTACAATAACTATGAGGCAAGATATTTTGAAAAAATGGATTTCAATGCTCCCTTTGCTTCCGGTTCTGCAAAATATAATGTGATGATTGTTGCACCTTGCAGTATGGGCACATTAGGAAGAATTGCATCAGGTGTGAGTGACGATTTAATTACCCGTGCCGCTGATGTTATTTTGAAAGAAAGAAGAAAATTGATTTTGATGGTACGTGATACACCGTATAATCTCATTCATATAAAAAATATGGAAACAGTTACATTGGCTGGTGGTATTATTTGTCCGGCCACACCATCGTTTTATTCAAAACCAAAATCATTGGAAGATATTGCTGCCACTGTGGTTGACAGAATATTAGATTTATCAGGCTTAAACATTGATAGCTTTCGTTGGGGGAAATAAAAATCCCCTCATTGCTGAAGGGATTTAAAAAATTCAGAACTCATATTTTACACATTCGCATTCTCTTCTGTTTCCTTTTGCTTCAATTCAAATTTTATTTTGCCTTCTTCCTTATTTAAAGAAGCAATCAATGTATCTCCATTCTTAACACTCATATTTAAAATTTCTTCCGCTAAAGGATCTTCTAAATATTTTTGTATGGCTCTGTGTAATGGTCTTGCACCAAACTGTGCATCGTATCCCTTTTCTGCAATAAAATCTTTGGCTTCATCTGTCAGCTCCATGCTGAAACCTAAATTCACCAGGCGTTTCATCACTCCTTTCATTAAAATATCAATGATACTGAAAATATTTTCTTTGGTCAATGCATTAAAAATAACTACATCATCAATCCTGTTCAGGAATTCAGGAGAGAAGGTACGCTTCAATGCTTTTTCAATAACTGCTTTATTATTTTCTTCCTGATTAGACATTCTTGCTGCGGTGGCAAAACCTACACCATCACCAAATTCTTTTAACTGACGAACACCGATATTAGATGTCATGATGATCATCGTGTTCTTGAAATCAACTTTTCTGCCTAATCCATCGGTTAATTGTCCATCATCCAATACTTGCAATAAAATATTATAAATATCAGGATGTGCTTTTTCAATTTCATCCAATAAAATAACACTGTATGGTTTTCTGCGAACACGTTCTGTTAATTGACCGCCTTCTTCATATCCCACATATCCCGGAGGTGCACCAATTAAACGACTAACAGTAAATTTCTCCATGTATTCACTCATGTCAATTCGTATCAAAGCATCTTCACTATCAAACATGTAGCGAGCCAATGATCTTGCCAACTCTGTTTTACCAACACCGGTTGGACCTAAGAAAATAAATGTACCGATTGGTTTCTTTGGATCTTTCAATCCAACACGATTACGCTGAATGGCTTTCACCACTTTTGTAATGGCCTCATCTTGTCCAATCACCATTCCTCTCATATCATCACTCATTCTCCGCAATTTCTCTGTTTCAGCTTGCACCATACGTTTCACAGGAATACCCGTCATCATGCTCACTACTTCTGCAATATTTTCTTCAGTAATCGGATAACGCTTATGTTTACTTTCTTCTTCCCAAGATCCTTTTGCTTTTTCTAATTCTTCACCCAAACGTTTTTCTTTATCACGTAATGCAGCAGCTTCTTCAAAACGCTGACTCTTTACCACTTTATTTTTTTCGTTCTTAATTTCTTCTATTTGTTTTTCCAACTCAACAATTTCTTTGGGCACATTGATATTTTTCAAATGCACTCTTGCACCCACTTCATCCAACACATCAATGGCTTTATCGGGCAACAAACGATCCGTCATATAACGATCACTCAATTTTACACAAGCTTCAATTGCTTCCTGATCATATTCAACACTATGGTAATCTTCGTATTTGCTTTTGATATTATTTAAGATCAAAATCGTTTCTTCCACACTCGGTTGTTCGATCAATACTTTTTGAAAACGACGATCCAATGCACCATCTTTCTCGATATATTGACGATACTCATCCAATGTTGAAGCACCAATGCATTGCAATTCGCCTCTTGCCAAAGCAGGTTTAAAAATATTGCTTGCATCCAATGAGCCGCTTGCTCCGCCTGCACCTACGATGGTATGAATTTCATCAATGAATAAAATAACATCACGATTTTTTTCTAATTCATTCATGATGGCTTTCATTCTTTCTTCAAATTGTCCCCGATATTTTGTTCCTGCTACCAATGCAGCCAAATCTAAACTAATCACTCTTTTATCAAACAAAACTCTTGATACTTTTCGTTGAACAATTCGTAAAGCCAATCCTTCAACGATCGCTGTTTTACCAACACCCGGCTCGCCAATTAAAATAGGATTGTTCTTTTTTCTACGAGATAAAATTTGAGACACACGTTCTATTTCTTCTTCTCTACCAATGATGGGATCTAAAGAATTTGTTTCAGCTAATTTCGTGATATCTCTTCCGAAATTATCCAATACCGGTGTTTTACTTTTTGTTGCCGCACCTTGTTTGGTGGCACCACGTGGTTGTTGAAATCCGCCGCGTTGTTTTTCTTCATCAAACTCATCTTCCCCTTCATCTGAGAATTCACTTTTGGTAGGTGGAGGTGTATTGGTACTTACCATTCCCAATTCGTTTCTGAAAATATCATAATCTACATCAAACTGATTTAAAATTTGTGTAGCGATATTTTCTTTGTTCTTTAAAATACTTAATAACAAATGTTCTGTTTCCACCAAAGGACTCTTTAATGCTTTTGCTTCTAAAACAGTTACACGAATAACTTTCTCTGCTTGCTTTGTTAATGGTAGACTATTGATGTTGGCGATGTTTTTTCCAGTTTTATCTTTTACAGCCAATTCAACTTCTTTACGCAATTCATACAAATCAACATTCAGTTGTTTTAACACACGAATGGCAACATTCTCGTCATCGCGAATCAATCCTAACAATAAATGTTCTATGCCGATGAAATCATTTCCTAAACGCAAAGCTTCTTCCCTGCTGAAAGAAATAATCTCTTTTACTTGTGCTGAAAAATTATTATCCATAAATTCATTTTGGATTTATACAATTATAACGAATATTTTTGATCAAAGTTGCCACACATTTATACACAATTGTTAACGTGATAGTCTTTATGGAAGTCAAAATTGATACCAAGGAAAAATTTACTGTTATTACGCCTCAAGTGCCCCATATTTATGACAATATGGCTGCGGATTTGGCTGCTGTATGTTTACCGATTTTAGAAAATAAAGTGAAGAATATCATTCTGAATCTGCAGGCTGTTTCTGCAATTGATGATGATTCCGCAATGGATATAGCCAAATTACAACATCGGTTTTACGAACAACATGCGTCTTTTGTAATATGCGAAATGAAAGAACCTGTTGAAGCTGTTTTTGAGAAATCTGAATTGATGGATGTATTGAATTATACCCCCACAGAAAGCGAGGCCTGGGATATTGTGCAAATGGAAGAAATTGAACGTGAATTGTTGGATAGTGATGATGTACATTTTGATGTAGAAGAATAAATAATGCAGCATTGCGTTTATATAATTGTCTTAGTTGTATTAATTCATCTCAATGTTTGGTGTAACCATTTTAGGAAATAACTCTGCCTTGCCGGCTTACGACAGGCATCCCACTGCGCAGTTAGTTACATTGAACGATCAACAATTTTTAATTGATTGTGGCGAAGGGACACAAATGCAGATTGCCAGATATAAGATTAGAAGAAGCAAGATCAATCATATCTTCATTTCTCATTTACATGGCGATCATTATTTCGGTTTAATGGGATTGATCACCAGCATGGGTTTGCTTTCCAGAGAAAGTGAATTGAATGTTTACGGACCTTCACCGCTTTTGGACATATTGAAACTACAATTAAAAGTAGCAGACACCAGATTGCCTTTTCCTTTTCACTTCTATCCTTTGGAAAAAGAAGGATTGATTGTTGATGGAAAAAAGTTTACAGTCGAAACTTTTAAAACGCAACATAGAATTGAATGTTGGGGATTTATCATTCGTGAAAAGAAAAGTCCGAGAAAAATTGACAAAGAGAAAACACTTTCATTAAACATACCTGCAGCTTATTATGAAAGATTAAAGAATGGAGATGATTATGAAACAAAAGAAGGCAATATCATTAAGAACGAAGACCTCACCATACCCAATACGCCGCCATTGAGTTATGCATTTTGTGCTGATACCATTTATGATGAAAGCCTTGCCAATAAAGTAAAAAATGTTTCGATGCTTTACCACGAAACCACTTATTTAAAAGATTTGCATGAAAGAGCAGCCGATCGTTTTCATTCTACCACCATTCAAGCGGCAGCCATTGCACAAAAAGCCAATGCCAAGAAATTATTAATCGGTCATTTCAGCAGTAAATACGAAAGTATTGATGCATTTTTAGCTGAAGCAAAAGAAGTGTTTGATAATACAGATATTGCAGTAGAAGGCGTAACATACAGAGTGCAATAGCTTTATTCCATCAACCACAAATAAAATTCTGCAAATTCTTGTCGCCAATACTTTTCTTTATGTTCCCCCAAAGGATTATTCACTCTTCTCACACTATAATTGGTTTTCTTTTCAATGATATCTGCCATTTTATTTACATCATTACACATATTAATTGTTGCAGTACCCTCTTTTCCGCCACAATAAAAATAAAATTTATGCATTGAAGAAGTACTGAATTTTTGAGCATCATCGTATAATTGTGGATTAACCCAAAATGAAGGAGAAAAGATTCCTGCACTGCCAAATACTTGCGGATATTGCATTTCAGCATACATGCTAATCAATGCACCCATACTACTTCCTGCTATAAAAGTGTGTTCTGCATTTTTTTGTGTTCTGTATTTTGCATCAATATACGGTTTCAAAGTGTTTACAATAAATTCAACATATTGCTTGCCTTCAGCATGAATCAATTGATTATTATTGGTAAAATCATATGGCGCATATTCACTAATTCGTTTAACACCACCATTATCAATTCCAACAATAATACATTCTTTACCTGTTTGTTTTTGTAAACTATCCAAACATTCATCCACACCCCATTCCCCCGCAAAAGCAGTTTGTTCATTAAATAAATTTTGTCCATCCTGCATATACAAAACAGGATAAGTTTTAGATGATGTTGCATAACCTTTCGGCAAATACACCCATATTCTTCTTGTTCTGTTGAGTTGAGGAATTTTAAAAGCAGTGTCCATAATTTTTACCTGCGGACTTGCGGTGTACTGTTTTGGTTTTACCGGGTAATCATCTTTCCAACCTTCAATGATGCATTCCTGAACTACATCCGTCGTTACTTCAATCACTCTGTCGGCAATATCTCTGCCATCGGCAGTGCATTCTACTTTACTAAAATCACCACGGGTAAATTTGAATGCATAAGTTCCGGAAGCTAAATCTTTCACCACTAATCCTTTTCTTGATCCGCCAAAAGGTTTTAATTTATAATTCTCATCCTTCGGATTCCAATTATTAAAATTGCCACTTACATAAATATCATCATTTGGCTTGGTGGCAATATTATTTACTACTATTCTAATATTGTATTGTGCATGTGCAAATACATGAATGCAAATGAATAGAAAGATGAAGATTTTTTTCATAGTTTGAAATTACAAAACAACAATAAAAAAGCCGATACTTATTATCGGCTTTCACGAAAAAAATAATTATTGATCAATCGAGTACTTCTACATCTGACGGATACTTGCTGCGATTGAAATAAAAGAGATTATCGACCAAAGAAGCGTTGGTATTTAAATTGGATAAAGAAAACTCAATGATATTATTGCTTTTATCCACCACTCTTGCTTTGGTGATCATATTCTTTGATTTATCAATGAACACATTTACTTTCTGGAAATTTTTTCTTTTATCATTCGGCACTAATTCCACTTCATGAAAATTTCCTTTGGATGAAATGAGTTTGTAAGTGAAATCTTTATCGTAAAAATTAGATAATAAATTTTGCGGCGTTAATGTTTTATTGGCATCATCCAAACTTGATACAGTAATAGTTTTATTTGCAGGATCGTAAGTATAAGTTTTATTTCCATCACAAACAATCTCATTCTTGCCTTGTTTCAATAAATATTTTTGTCCTTTGATAGAGATCGTTCCTGATTTGCTTCCATTGTCTTTCCCTTTACTGGTAATGGATTTTATTACAAATGAAGCACTGATACCCTTAAATGTTTTCATCTTCGCATTCACTCCATCCAATACTTTCTTGGCATTCGGATCATTTTGTGCAATCACAACATTAGAAATAACAACAGCAAGCAGTAAGGCGTAAAATCGTTTCATCAAAAACATAATTATTTGAGCAAATATAAGTGTTCAGTTTTTTTACAACCAAACTAAACAGATTTTGTTTGATACAAGGGTAAAGAGATGAGCAAAAACGATAAAACTTAACCTAAAGTTTGCAAATACTCCTGCAATTCCATTTCAGTTTTATAGCGAACTTCTCTGGCCTTACTTCCAACATTCGGACCAACTATGCCTGCTGCTTCTAATTGATCCATCAATCTTCCCGCACGATTGTATCCCAATTTCATTCTTCTTTGTATCAATGAAGTAGAACCTATTTGATTTTGGACGATTAATTTGGCTGCATCTTCAAACAATGGATCTCTGTCATTCGCATCAAAATCCTTTCCTTCCATTTCTTTCTCATCCACATATTCAGGTAATAAAAATGCTTGCGGATATCCACGCTGATCCCCAATAAATTCGCATATTCTATCTACTTCAGGTGTATCAACGAATGCACATTGCAAACGAACAATCTCGCCGTTGTAACTGATCAACATATCGCCCTTACCAATTAATTGCTCTGCACCGCCGGCATCTAAAATAGTTCGGCTATCAATTTTAGAAGACACTTTAAATGCAATACGTGCCGGGAAATTTGCCTTGATAGTTCCTGTGATAATATTTACAGAAGGACGTTGTGTGGCAATAATTAAATGTATACCAACCGCACGAGCCAATTGGGCCAAACGTGCAATCGGCATTTCTACTTCTTTACCTGCAGTCATAATTAAATCAGCAAACTCATCAACTACCAACACAATGAATGGTAAATATTGATGCCCCTTTTGCGGATTTAATTTTCTTGCAGTGAACTTCTCATTGTATTCTTTTATGTTTCTGCAACCAGCTTCTTTCAACAAATCATAACGATTATCCATTTCAATGCACAAAGCATTCAAAGTATAAATTACCTTTTTGGTATCGGTGATAATAGATTCTTCTTCCCCGGGTAATTTTGCTAAAAAATGTTTTTCAATAACCCGATACAAACTCAATTCAACTTTTTTCGGATCAACCAATACAAATTTTAATTGTGATGGATGTTTCTTGTATAATAATGAAACCAATATGGCATTTAATCCAACAGATTTACCTTGACCTGTTGCACCGGCCATTAGTAAATGTGGCATGCTTGCCAGGTCAACAATAAAATTCTCATTGTCAATTTTTTTACCAATAGCTATTGGCAAAGAGAAATTATTATTTTGAAATTTATCACTTGCTAATAAAGTTTTCATGCTCACCACACTCTTTCGCACATTCGGAACTTCAATACCAATGGTACCTTTTCCCGGAATAGGTGCAATGATGCGAATACCAAGCGCAGCAAGACTTAGCGCAATATCATCTTCCAGATTTTTTATTCTGCTGATACGAACACCGGGTGCCGGAACAATCTCATATAAAGTAACTGTCGGGCCTACTGTTGCAGCAATGCGCTGAATTTGTATATCGTAATTTTTAAGTGTTGCAATGATTTGATTTTTGTGTGTTTCTAATTCTGTTGGATCATGAACAATCTTTTCACTACCATGTGTATCCAAAAGATCAAGCGATGGGTATTTATAATCACGCAAATCTAATGTGGCATCATATTTTTCAAAAGTTGGCGGTGCAATCACTTCAGGAATTTCTTCATCTACAGATTCCTTTAGTTCCAATTCCATATCAATCTCTTCTTGTTTTTTTGTTTTTGAAGGTTTTGAAATAATCGGTGCATTTTCATCA
>CAIRTF010000047.1 GCA_903881425.1 uncultured Chitinophagaceae bacterium
CATTTAATTAAAAATGGATTAGTTCAAGTTGACAGCCGAATTGATTTCAAATACAAAGAAAAATTTTTAAACTTAATCCCAGCAACGCAAGAATAATGGACGAATTAGAAGAAGAACAACCAGTTTATAAATATGCAAAACCTTTTGGCAAAAAGGAGAAAGTATTAAACTATACAAGCAATGCTTATCAACTTACACGACCAAGTAAAGTAGGTGCTGTAATGGCTCTTATTCGTGAATGCCAACCTAAAACTTTTGAAGAATGGCAGCAATACTATTTTGAAAATGCCTTTACAAAAACAAAAGTTCCAGTTAAAGTAACAAAGGAAATTCTCAATGAATTAGGAGAACGGCTTTATGATAAAATCACCGAAGTCGTTATTCCTGAATGGACAGAAGCATTTAGGCAAATAACAAAACAAGACTGTTATGACTACGTTTATGAAGTTACAGTTCCACGAACTTTTGACGGATTCATAACTGAAAAATCTGTCATCAATGATTTCCTTGCAAAACAATTTCCAGAAGTAATATTTGAAGAATCTGATTCCGATTTAGACCATTCAGGCGATGTAGATTATATCGGCAAAGTTGGTAACAAAGCATTTGGCATTCAAATAAAACCAGTAACTGCTAATGCAAATTTTGGCAATTACAAACTTACCGAAAGAATGCAAGCAAACTTTGAATCCTTTGAAGAAAAATATGGCGGTAAAGTATTTGTAATTTTTTCGTCTAAAGTCGGCAACAAAAAGGAAGTAAAAAACAAAGAAGTGCTGGACGAAATTGCCGCTGAAATAGCAAGGTTAAAATGACCAAAAGTAGAAGCCACTACCGCTAACATTGCATTGGCAATAGCAGGGCTTGACATTGTAAATATCATCTGTAGTTATCTATCAACTTCAGTTCCAGCTTGACGTTAATAATTTAGCTTTTAGTTGTTATCTTCAACTTCAGTTTTCCAATTTGGCTTCGGTCATCGGCAGACAGTTATAAAATGCCCTGACATCGCCAATGCTTGAACGTTAGCTACAACTTATATTTAAATCACTAACATGCCAGAATGTACAGAATGTGGAGAATACACAAAGTTTAATAATGGACTTTGTACAAAATGCTATCAGAAAAAACAATCTTCAGCGACAAATAAAAATTTAGAAGAAAAAAATAACGACGACATAAGTGCTGGCCTTTCTGACAAAGAAAGACAATATCGTTATGGAATGATTAAAGGACGAATTGCGGAAACATTAATTCAAGAGTTGTTTTTAAGTTTAGGTTATAATGTTTTTCGTTATGGCATGGAAAATACAATCCCTGGCATAATGGAACTTTTAAAAGGGGTGAGGTCTGACGTTGCACAAGAAATAAGACGAATGCCTGATTTTGTAATGCAAAATCCAAAGACAAAAGACGTTTATTTCGTTGAAGTAAAGTTTAGGGTAAGCGGTGAATTTAAATTTAGCGACTTACCGAAAAATTATCCGTATACAAATGCATATATAATTCTTGTGTCAAAGAAGCATATAAAATGTTTGACTGTAACAGACCTGTCCGAAGGAAAAGAAATAACCACGACATCACATAACTATTTGGGAAGTAGGAAAGAATTTGACTTAGACAAAGATGTTATAATTGACTTTTGCGACTTTGCAACTCAATTCTTTGAGAATGTTTAATGCCCACACTGGCGCATGTCTCCCGACATGTGCCATCAGTTACTTGTTTTAAAATAAAAACTATTGAAGTTTATAATTAAGTAACAGTAATGCACAGGACCGGAGCCCACAAGTGTTCGAAACCTTTAAGTTGAATTCCATAGGTTAGATGCTTTGTTTGGGTCGCCACCACATAGAACTACAATTGTTTTCATTATTTCATTATCGAGTTCTATTTCAAATTTCAGCTTCGCAATCTTAAAGCCTTTTATGTTATTTAGTTTTTTGTATACAATAATCAAAGTGGCGAGTATCATTGTCATGTAAAGCATTACTTTGATCCCATTTTCATTTCTTGATACCAAATGTTTTACATTTAAATGTTGTTTGATAAATTTGAAGAATATCTCTATTTCCCAACGTTGTTTATACCATTGCGCAATGGTATATGCATCCTCTTTTAAAAGATTTGTTACAAAACATATTGTTTCGCCACTGCTATCTATCGTGCCCGTAAGAATTCTGTATTCAAAAGATGTTTTCTTTCCTTTCTTGTTACTAAGAAAACCTACAGAATCATCTATAATTGTTACTGTGCTGCTCTCTGGCTTAGATCCGAGTTGTTGATTTTTCGTAGCTATGTGTTGTATGTTTGGATTAGCTCGTGTAATAAAATATTTACCATTAACACTAAACTTATCGAATGAATTACGGGATTGTAACCCTCTGTCAAAAACAACTGTACTATCGATCATCCAATCAGCCTCATTAATTATTTCCGCTAATGCTATCTCTTCACTAATGTAAGATTGTTCTGTAAATACTTTTGCTGTACATGGCAGGCTTCCTTTAAGGCCAATGCTATACTTTATATAACGTTTATTCTTATCTCCTCCATATTCCAAACCTTGCATGAATAGCTTCGCAGCTAATGTTACATAAGTGCTGTCTGTTTTTGATAGAGATTTTTCTTCTTGTAACTCCTTATTATAGATAGTAAAAATTGTTTCAAATAGTTTCTCAAAATATGCTGCATTGATTGTACAAATCCTATCTCTGATTGAATTGTATTTGCTTTCTAAAAGTTCTGTTTGGGCAAATGATTTAAATTTCGCTGATGTCAAAAAACTTTCCATCACACGTAAACTCAACTTCTCAGAATTGAGCATAGAGAACAATATCAATTTAAATATAGTTTCACCTGAAAGTTTTTTAACCTGATGATCTACCTTGGTCTCAACAGCAAGATCATCGAATATATTCTCAGGAATAAGTTGAAAGATTTCGTTTACTGTCATCAGAACAATAACGAATAATGTATTACTTCATTTCATTAACTGCAAGGTTTCGAACACTTGTGGACCGGAGCCCTGCGCAAGAAAAATATCAATACTTCCTCTGCTCCGCCTCTGCTTTTTCATCTTTTATTTTTACTATCCAATAAGTGCCGTATTCATTATCGTCTAATGGTTTAAACTTATTTTCTTTCAGTAATAAATTTACCAATGCAGGCGTGGTGTTAGAATGCCCGATAACAACAATGGTTTTATTTGCATTGCGTAATTGTTCGGCAAATGCATTTAATGTTTTAGGATCGTATAATTGAACGGACTTATTTATTTTATTGGCAAAAGGTGTAATGGTTTCTTTTGTTCTGGTATAATCGGTTGAATAAATTTCATCTATCGGATACTTTTCTAAAATGCTCACCAATCTTTTAGCACGCTCCTTACCTGCTTGGCTTAACGGCGGATTGGCTGTCATGGCCGTTGAACCTTGCACCGCAGTATCTTTCTCTGCATGTCGCAATAAAATAATAGTTGTTTGCGAATAATTTTTGCAAACAACAAATAATGCCAGAATACATAATAGTCTTTTCATAAAAATATTTTACACTAAAAATAGTAAGCCGATTACACCGGCTATATACACAACAGTAACAATTATAGAATCAATACCCAGATTAAAAAATTGTTTTTTAGAAGCCACTACCATTCCGATAATATAAATGCCGGTTAGAATAATACCCAATCCGGTTAAATACATATCGCTTGGTTTTAAAGATGGCAGTATTGCATCACCTCCAATCAATGAAGCCACTAAAAATAAAACAGGTAAAAAAGCATTGCCACCAAATATATCGCTCACTGCCATTTGATAATCTTTGATCTTTGCAGAGGCAATACCGGTAGATATTTCGGGTAATGCGGTTGCCAATGCCAAAAATGTTGCGCCAAATAAAATGCCGCTGATATTAAAATGTTTGGCAAGCAAGTCGCTGCTTTCTTCCAATGCCCAACCCGCCATTAAAGTAATCAATGCACAAATGATAAAAACAATGATCGCTGTTTGATGATTATCAATCTTTTTTCGTCTTCTGCTTTTTACATGATGCATATTGTCTTCATCATTCATCACAGCAGGAATCACTTTATTTTTTTTAGATAATCGGGAAATGAAATGAATGCTTCCTAACCAGATCAATAATATCAGCCATTCAAAAGGTGTAGAACGAAAGAAAAAAACATCGTTCGAAAATTGTTTGGACATCATCACCATTGTTAAAATAAAAATGAGTGAGATACCTTCAATGATCAATATCGGCCCTTTGCCTTTTGAAGTAAGCGGTGCTTTGTATCCCACACCAAATGCATCGATCAATACCAACACAAAAGTTTGAATGGCAATACCACCTAATAAATTACTTACTGCAATATCATAATCATGATGATAAGCAGCAACAACAGTGATGGCAATTTCAGGAAGATTGGTAACGATAGATAAAAAGACCATTCCGCCGAAAGCCTCACCCAGATTGTAATGTGTGGTAATGGCATCAATGGCTTTGGTGATCTTAATACCGGCAAACCAAATAGCAATGGTGGAGATCAAAAAAATAATGACCAATAATGAAGAACTGAATCCCTGAAAAAACATATGTGCAGGTTAATAGTAAATAATTAACTGTTTAAAGTTAACATCATTCACTTACTATTTATTCAATGCATCCAAAATTCTTTTGATAACTCCATCCATGGCATTATTTTCTAACCAACGAACAACAGCAACAATATCATGCTGCTTATCAACATAAATTAAATTGGTACCGTTACCGATATGTACAAATGCATCTGCAGGTGCAGAAGGCAATAATTTTTTATCAACGTTTAAAAAATAATTCATGTATCCATAACCAATATTTGCAGTGGTAGGTGTAGTTGATTGATTGATCCATTGTTCAGAGATCAATTGTTTGCCATTCCAATTGCCTTTGTGTAATGTGAGTAATCCAAAACGAGCCATATCAAATGCATTAATAAATACACCGCCACCAAAATGCCCGCCACCACTCACTGATTGAATCAGTTTACCATCCAATACAATCCATGAATTTCTGTAGCCTGTCCAATGCCATGTATTAGATGCACCTATCGGATTCATAATATATTCGCGGAAAACTTCAGGCAATGGTCTTCTCCAAACACAAGTAGTTGCCAATGCTAATGCATTTACACGTGTATCATTGTATTTCCAAACAGTGCCCGGTTCATTTCTTTTTCTGGTAAGCCATTCATTAGATTTATCGTTTGGACGATCTGCCCAATCAGGTTTACCCCATAATGTTCCTTCCCAATCACTTGTTTGACGAAGCATCACTTCCCAACTGAGTTTTTTATTATGCGCTGATGAGAATGGATATAGTAATTGCGATTTACCAATCTCATTGGCACTTCTGTAAGGATTATTATCAAACACTTCGATTGGTGGAATATACGGTGCAATGATATCATTGGTTGATCTGATCAAACCCTTGTCTACAGCCAATCCTACAACAGTTGACAGAAAACTTTTGGTAACACTGTTGGTCATGTCTACTTTATTTACATCACCCCATTCTGCAATGATGTAACCTTTGTAAATGATGATACCTGACGGATCACCACGTTCTTCTAATGGACCAATGGCATCACTGAAAGGTTCTTTGCCAAAAGTCATAGCCTGAGCAATTTCCTGATTGCGTGGCAATTTAGCTTCATTCATTTTAGCAAACTGAATAGCATCATTTATTTTATTGCTGTCAATATTAAAAGATGATAATGAACGATGTTCCCAATTTTGTGCGGCAGGAAAATAATCTTGCGGAACAGTTTTTACTTCTTTTATTTTTTGTGCGAAAGTTGATGAAGCAAACAAAATGATAAAAACAAATGAGTATCTTTTTTTCATATCAATGTATATTAAGTTGAAAATACGATGAAAATAAAAAAGGATCACAATTTTCATGTAATCCTTATAATGAAGTTGTTTAAACTTTTTGAGATGGTGATAAAATAAAAGATAACTCCCTGTAGTTAAAGA